>DCDB01000169.1 GCA_002316215.1 Lachnospiraceae bacterium UBA1066
CTGGATATTTCACACAGGAGCGCATTCAGGGAGACCTTGACTACAAAAGAGCTCAGGCCATCGCGAAATCAATGCTTGATTCCGGGCTCATATCCGTTGCTGAATGGGGCAAATTATCGGACATCAACCTTAAAACTTTCTCTCCCTTGTTCGCGGAAATATATCCGAATAATGCTTGATAGTATAGGCATTCAGAGTGATGTATAGACATGCGGAAAGGAGGATGAACCCTTGAAAAAAATAACAAAAATCGAAGAAAACAAAAATGTAACTGATGCAAAGCGAAAGCTCCGTGTAGCTGCTTATTGCCGTGTCAGCACAGACTCTGACGCGCAGGCAGAAAGTCTTGAAGCACAGGTCACACACTATGAAAACTATATTGCTGCCCGGAATGATTGGAAGTGCGCTGGCGTTTATTATGATGAAGGCATCACAGGTACAAAGAAGGAGAAACGTCCTGAGCTAAACCGCATGCTTGCCGACTGCAAAGCCGGGAAGATTGATTTTATCATCTCGAAATCAATTAGTCGCTTCAGCCGCAACACTGCTGACTGCCTTGAGCTTGTCAGAAAGCTTCTCAACCTGAATATTCCCGTTTATTTTGAAAAGGAAAACATCAATACCGGCTCCATGGAAAGCGAATTATTTCTATCAATCCTTTCCAGTATGGCCGCAGACGAATCCCTATCCATTTCAGAGAATAGCAAGTGGTCTGTGCAGCGCCGATTTGAAAACGCGACGTTCAAGATCGGATGCCCGCCCTACGGCTACGATTGGAATAAGCAGAACATAGTCGTCAACCCGGAGCAGGCGGCAATTGTAAAAAGGATTTTCGCTTCTGCTCTTTCCGGCATTGGCACCGCAAAAATTGCCAACATGCTGAATGAAGAAAAGATTCCTACCAGAAAAGGTCATCACTGGAGCGCATCCACAGTCAAAGGGATTCTGACAAATGAGAAATATACCGGCGATGTTCTTTTCCAGAAGACCTACACGGATGCGCAGTTCAACCGCCACCACAATTGCGGTGAGAAAAATCAGTACTTTGTATCAGATCATCACGAGGCAATCATCAGCCACAGCGAGTTTGAAGCCGCCGAAAAGATGTTAAAGCAACATGCCAAAGAAAAAAACGTCATTCCAGACAGTGAGAAGTACCAGAATCGCTATGCCTTCTCAGGAAAAATAATCTGCGGCAAATGCGGCAGTACCTTCAAGCGCCGGACGCATTACACATCTGGCGACAGTTACATAGTATCGTTACCAGCAGGGAAAGGTAAGTGTTAACCACAACCGTTTCCTCGGTTACTCGAAAGACAATGACGGAAAGCTCATAATTGACGCTGAGCAGTCCGAAGTTGTAAAGCGCATCTATCGCGAATATCTCGAAGGCCTCAGCATGGACAAAATAGCCTCCGGACTTGAGGCGGATCACATCCTTACCGGTGCCGGAAAAGAAAAATGGCACACGAGCACGATCAACGAGATTCTCCGGAACGAAAAATACATGGGCGATGCCCTTTTGCAGAAAACCTATACCACCGACTTCCTTACAAAGAAACGAATCAAGAACACTGGCATCGTGCCGCAATACTATGTTGAGGACGATCATCCTGCCATCATTCCGAAAGATATCTTCATGCAGGTACAGGAGGAACTTGTCCGCAGGCGCGTCATTCACAAGAGTCCGACAGGCAAGAAACGCACCTACTCCTGCAATCATTGCTTTGCGCAGATGATTTTCTGCGGAGAGTGCGGCGAGCTTTACAGGCGCGTCCATTGGAACAATCACGGCTGCAAATCCATTGTCTGGCGCTGCATCAGCCGCTTGGAGCCATCGGAAGCTGAGAGCAACTGTACGAATCGGACGGTAAATGAAGCTGTCCTTGAGGACGTCACGGTCAAAGCCTTAAACCGGATTCTGCGAGGCAGGAAAGAGTTCTTGACCCAGCTGCAGGAAAATGTAGCCAGGGCCGTCGTCACAACCGACACACTCTCACCGGAAGGCATTCAACTGAGGCTTGAGGATCTGCAGAAAGAACTGCTTCGAAAGGTTGAGGGCGGCAAAGACTACAATGCCATCACTGACGAGATGGTTCGCCTGCAGGAAATGAAGAAACAGTCCACGGTCGACAATCACCGTAGAGAAGAAGCCATGAACCGGATCAAGGAACTGCAGGATTTCGTCGCCATGCAGAATACAGAAATTCATGTGTTCGATGAAGCTCTCGTCAGGAAGCTTATAAAAAGCATTACGGTATACGCGGATAAGTTCACCGTCGAATTCAAGTCCGGCGTATGCGTGGATATCACAGAATAATAGAGCAGGCTGCTCCGATAGGAATTTTACCTATGGAGTGGCTTGCTCTCTTGCTTGTACAAATCGGGAGTTTGCCTAACCCAATATTATTTATAATTGAACATATTCATATAAATATCATATGCCGAAGTACATTCTTCTTCGGGTAACCCCGTTTCATTAGCAAGATAAGATATAGCTTCCTTTTTATCCCCAAATCTTTGTAACAACAAAGCTATTTCCGAAAATCTTTTTAATGAATTATGAAATTCATCAAAAGTTATATCTTTTGAAGATGTATCATATAATCTATGCTCCAACAAAATAAGAAGATTATCGTCTGCAACATTTTTATAATTTTCACTACAAATAAATTCTCCAGCAAATAATTCGTTGATAGATATTTGTAGTATATCGCAAAGTAATCTATATAAACTTGCATCAGGTAAGCAAACACCATTTTCCCAATTTGAAACAGAACGGTCTGTTACACCCAATTTTTCAGCCAGCTCCAATTGTGTCAGTTTTTTTCTTTTCCTGCACTCTGCAATAAATGCTCCTATCTTCTTTTGATTCATATTTCATCAACTCCTTTAATCGTAATTATATACTTAAAAAGTTGATATAAATACGAAACGGAACTTGAGTAGGTGATTAACAAATTCCAGTTAGTTTTCCTTAACATCTAATCCGCTCACTCAGTGGCAAAACATCTAATCCACAGCCTAAATCCAGTCACACTGATAAGTTCCCGCAAGACATTTTAACATAATAGGCTCGTTTTTTCATCAAACCCGAAAATGTCTTGGCTTGTACGCTTCTTTGAACTGTCTATGCTATCTTCTACGCATATCAGATTCACACCGAAATTGGATCTATATTATAAAAGTAGACACTTTTATCGAAAAGCGATTGCCATCTTCACGCCACACGCAGGCAGCGACTAAGCGCCGTCCACTCCCTGCATTTCCAGCATGATATCAAGACCCTGTGCCGTGTCCTAAAGGAAGAAACCAATAGACGGACATATAATACAATGGAGCAAATGTGTCTTTCTCTTTTTGAGTATATTGAAGGATTCTATAATCTCAAAAGGCCTCATAGCTCCCTCGGCTATCTGACACCTAATGAGTTTGAAAACTCGTATTGGGAAGCACAAAAATAATACCTGCTTCCCAAAAAAATGTGTCTTTTTTCTTGACTATAGTTCATTCTTCCCTTCGGGCAATTCCGCCCACATACTCTCGACCAGAATACAAAGGAATTCCCGGTTATCAATATCATCTACCAGCAGCATCTCCTTTGCTCCTTCGTATGGTAATTCTTTCGGAGCATCCGGCATCATTCTCACTGCTGCCGGAACAGGCTTCACCAATAACCTGTCATCATATATGCCGCCAAACACCTTCCCGCGATAATACAGAATATATTCTCCCATCATCGCCCTGAAGGTGATCTCATCGAGCTCAGATAATTGTTCTACAACAAAATCCAGATACCCCTTTGTTGATGCCATCCAAATCTCTCCTATCCATTGATCAGCTTCAGGAACTTTTTATCGTTCATCTGCTCATTTGTTATATACTCTCCGTCATGGAACATGGCGTAATTTGTTATGGGTGTGGGTGCGTTCTGCGCTTTATCCCTGCTGTCAATAAGCATTGCCTTAAAGACGACACCCGCATCTTTTGCCGTATCTTCCAAAACCGGCACATACTTGGCGTTAAACGGGCACTGGTGCGTATAGTACAGAACATACCCCTTTTCATCAATATGCGGATGCTTCGCGCATTCCCTGAAATGAGGTTCAGCTGCACCTGCCTTAAATGGCAGATACCACAGCTGGATACCGTTGTCTGCTTCATCACACACGGTAAAGCCTTTATATTTTAAGAATTTGGAATCAGCCAGAAAAGGCTTTTTCTTCGCAGCCGCCAGTATACACAGGCCCGTTTTCCATTTTTCCTTACTGTCCTCTATACAAGCATTCAGCAAATCTCTCCGCAAGCCATTCCTTTTTTGAAGAAACCTGCACATCCTTATTGCTTGAAATAGCACAGCAGATGTGCTCCTTTTCCAAATTGTCCTTCGTAACTCTGATATATTCCATCTGGTTTGTTTCCTTCCTATGCCTTTTTTATCGGATGACGGACAACAGTCTTCAGCTTCTCCGGCGCAACCTTACGTGCATCACTCAGGTATATCTCATGGTGAAGTCTTGCATCAGAGATGTCCAGGACATAGCCCTGCTCTTCCATATACTTATGCATTAGCGCCACTGTCTCCGGCTCATCATCATAGGAACCGATATGCATGCACTGAACGCACAGACCTTCATCGTAGGTCAAAAACTCGACCCTGGAGAAGTCTGTTTTCTTTTTCTTTGAAGCTTCCTCTACAGCCCAGTCAAAATCTGATTCAGTCACAAAGTCAGGAAGTCGGATAACCGATATGAAGTTGAAACCTTCTTTGTGGGAATAATCGATACCGTCCACGCCGTCCTGCCACCAGAATCCTTCAAGAGGCGGCACAACGTAATCATAATAACCGTCAATCTGATGATCGCCTTTTTTGCTCATCTTGATTGTAAACGCGATGCCATATAGCAGGCCAATGCTCTGCTTGTATTCACTGTCCTCCTGATTTGTATCACCTTTTCCGCGCACTGCAATATAATTCATTTTCGGAACTGTCACGATACCGGGCTGATTCTTCGGCATGTAAAATTCCTTGTATTCCTTTTTAAAATCGAATGCCATATTTACCTGTCACCATCCTTCTCTTCAAAAGGCTTATTCCATGAACCTATTTCAATAAGATTACCTTCGGGATCGGCAATATAGCAGGTCCTCTGTCCCCAGGGCTCCAGCTCCGGCTCTAATACCGGTGTGGCGCCGTTCTCTGTCGCTTTCCTGAAAGCAGCATCAACCTCATCAAAGGTATCCACATAAAGCGCAATCTCAAAATGACCATTCAGTCCCTTGATATACTCATACCGGTGGTTTGTCATCTTCTCAAAATCCTTGCGCCCATAAAGCAAAAACAGTGTTCCATCCTTTACCAGATACACGTTGGATGCGTCTTCCCCTTCCTTAATTTCAAATCCAAGCACATCTCTGTAAAACCGAATCATCCTTCCCATATCTTCAACAAGCAGCCCAAAGCCGTCCAATCTCATAATCTCAATCCTCCTTTTCATTCATACACTCGCTAAGGGACAATACTTCACATCCCTTAGACGAATAATACACAAACATTTCATCAAGCTTTTTCAGATCATAGCTCGTAATGCAGTCTGATATCATATGCACCTTGAATCCTGCTTTTGCCAGATTGTAACCAGTAGACTTAACGCAGGCTGTAGCATCGGCCCCTGTGATATAAAACTCTTCGATTCCATTTTTATCGATAAATTCAGCCAATGCTTCACTGGTAAAAGCATTGGCTTTCGACTTCTCAAAAACATTCTCCGATACGATCGTAAGTTCAGGAACCAGTTCTGATCCGCGTGTCCCGGGCTTAAAAGTTCTTGTTTTTTCAGACAGATTGTAATGCCTGATATAGATCACGTGCATATTATCTGCAGTCGCCCAGCCTATCGCAGCATTTACCTGCTCAATGATCGTTTTGTAGTTCTTCGTGATGTCATTCTGAAGGTCTATTATCATCAATGCCGTCTTTTTCATCGCTCTCTCCTTTGTATCTTTTTGCAATTTCGGAGGTGATCTGATACAGCCTGTTTCTGATATGCTCTGGTTCCAGCACTGTCACCTTGTCCCTACACGAAAGCATCCAGGAGAGAAGTCCCTCATCATCAGCATAATCATGTTCAAACAAGAGACTCCCATCTTCCATTTCCGTAAAGGAATGGGTGCCGTATTCCTCAACAAGCTGCCACTTCATCGAAGGATCAAACAACGCCTTCACCCGGGCTTTCGCAGGAAATACTTTTTCATTTGAAAGATCCGGCATCGGGACCTCACGATTCGCTTCAAAAGTTGCTGCATGTGCAATATTTTCCATGCGATTCAGCTTAAACATTCTGAAGTCTTTTCTCAGAAGACAGTAGCCGTATACATACCAGCTTGTCCATTTGAAGATCAGATAGTATGGTTCGATCTCTCTTTCTGTATCTCCGCCCGGTGCATAATACTTAAACCTGATGGTTTTCTTCAGTTCAATGGCGTCTTGTATGTTTTCTATCTTCGGCGCCAGTGAATCCCGATACCACGATGACAGATCAATCAGGACAGAGTCCCTGCCCGTAATGAATTCAGAGGAACCGGTCTGTATTTTCTCCATCAGCTGGCCGTAATAACTGCTTCCGCTCACACTGTCTAAGCTGCGCAGACCTGCAAGGATCATCTGCATATCCTTTGATGTGAGTATCGTTCGATCCATCCGGTATCCATCCGTGATACTGATGCCGCCGCCGGTACCCTGAGCTGTCTGTATCGGAATACCTGCCATACACAGGTTCTCAATATCCCGGTTGATGGTTCTTCTTGAAACCTCAAACCGCTCTGCCAGTTCAGGCGCTGTAGTTTTCTCCTTCTGCAGCAGTACCGACAGTATCCCGATCAATCTGTCTATCTTCATCCTTCTTACGCTCCATCTGTATAGTACCAAATATAACATGACAACTATATGTCATGTTTACTATAACATGTACGAGAATTTTTTGAAAACAAAAATAACAGCTGACAGAGAACTCAATCTCCATCAGCCGTCACACTAAATCCTTTTCGCATAATCCAGGCTTATCCACCCGATTCCGCTCTTAAGCTTTCCCCATCCAGCAAAAGCACCTTTCCCGTTTTTCACTTCCACGATGGTATAAATCCCGACCGGAATGAACTTCACCCTGTCATAGTTCGTTCCCGGACCTTTCCTGATATTCAGATCCGAAATATTGACTTTCACCGTGAACGGAACTTTCACCGCGGGCTTATCATCAACTTCACCCGCAGGCTCATGCACAACCTTCCCATCTGCGTTGAATACCTTATACCCGGGATTCTTATCCGCGCATTTTGTTGTGCGATAGGAACAGCAAATTTCGCGAATCGCCGTTCTTAATATGATTCTAAGTATTCCCGGCTCTAACATCTAATCCGCTCACTCGGCGGCAAAACATCTAATCCACAGTCTAAACCCTACGGAAAACACCTAATTCGCCAACTGAATGTCAATTCATTCTTCAAGAGCATTGCTTGACAGCCTTGGATAAGTTTCCACAGAGGATTCTGAACCTATCAGCTGCTTTTCCTTCGAACCCGCAAATGCCCTGAAATCGAGGGCTTTCAGGCTTATTACTCCGCCACGCCTGATTCGCTACGTTGCTTTGCAACTGCGCTCATCCGCGGCATTCGCCGCATTGATCCGAGTCCGAATTCTTCCGACCGCAAGCAAGCTTGCATCGTCAGACTCGTCCTCGTCTCAGCGTGGCTCATTGCTAACGCGGGACATCAATACTACCGTCTCGACGTGGAACGAGACAATACAATAGATTACTACATATTTCCTCAATGTTGGCAAAATCTGATAGCAATATCGTGTCCACAACCTACTGTATGTACACCCTCAAAGCAGGAACATATCCACTGATTTTTATATGCCACATTCAATAAAACACAACAGTTTTTTACCGCTGAATGCATTGATGAATCATAGCATATCCTTTATGATTTGAAGTGCTGCATTCCTGCCGCCATGAACCGAGTCGCTCGGTGTCTTATCCAGAGTTATCCAATACCGTCCATCTCCATAATAGACCAGTTTATAATGTTTTCCTTCCTCTGTTATTTCAAAACCCAAATCTTTCAGTTGGGTTCTTACTGGTTTAGTCATTCCTGTATACCCAAAAAGAGTATCCTTCACTATTTTCTTTTTCTCTTCCGGCAAGCCTGTAACGTCGCCGTTACTTCGGATTATGTCCCCAAGTACATCGGATCGGCGAGTTTGTGCCTCAGTACCTTCCAACTGGTTTGCCAAAGCTTCTAAAATAAACTCCTTGATTTCACCATGGAAGAGTTCATCTTCTGATCCCAGGTATAATATCGGAACTGCACTCATTCCATCTAATTTCCTACGAAGGCCCTGGACTTCCTGATCCAAAGCTTCGTTCTGCCGCGTTAAATCATTGATTGTATTCCGCATGGATTTAATTTCATCATCAACGGATTCGACAAGATCCTGAGACTCCTGGGCAACGGCATTGCTTCTCTCCATTTGCCGACGCATTTGTTCAACTTCTGCATCCGCTTTATTCTCTTGGAGTT
This sequence comes from Lachnospiraceae bacterium UBA1066, assembly GCA_002316215.1. Classification (GTDB taxonomy): domain Bacteria; phylum Bacillota; class Clostridia; order Lachnospirales; family Lachnospiraceae; genus Chordicoccus. The sequence goes on from DCDB01000169.1 coordinate 8,581, forward strand.
TCGCAGCATATTGCGCAGCGCGTAATGCATTTACTGAAGCTGCCAGTTCTTCTTTTTTGCTACTGTAACGATCACGTAGAAGAGCGTTATTGACCCCCAGCCATGTATAAAGCATATCCATCTTATGTGAATTGCTATACTGGATTATGCGGCGTGTTACTTTTTCAGCCATTATTGCTTCGCTGCCATTATACCAATGTTTCAGGAATTTCTCATGCCCAACCGTCTGATTCGAGAAATAGATCCCTATAGCCCCGTTATATTCATTCTTACTGTCAGTCATTTGTCGGATGGAAGATCCAGACTGGGCGTTCTCCTGCACAAGGACATGCGCCACGCCTTTCAGCCTTTTCGAAATTTCCCGGATATCGACGGGATAGTCTTCATCAAAAGTTTTTGAAATGTACACAATTGGCAGTTGGTACCTTGTAGTGCCATTGATGACGTCCGACAGTAATGACACATTGCTTTCATTAATAAAAACAGGATACCTGTCTATAGGTAACCGGCCATCATCTTTAAGATACTTTCCATCGATTAACAGGGCGATAAAAGCCGGAGTAGAAAATGATGAATCAATTGTCAGAGCATCTTCAAGGTAGCTTCTGTCAAGGCGGACGGACATCTTCATTTCATTGAAATTCACAACATAGTCTGTATCCCAGACTACACCATCATCCTCGGTTTTTTCGTATCGGATGGCTATGATGTTTTCATTGCGGTATTCCTCAATGTCGAGCCAAAGACCATCTGTTCCATAACGTATGTTTCTTTCACCGTTCCACACAATTCCCGGGATTATGTTCTCGGCATGAGGGCTGCCTTGATTCCATTTGATAACGAGCTGAATGAAAGCATCCTTTGTCAATGTATCATTTATATCAAGAAGTGTAGAAAATAAGAGCATAACGTTACTCCTCCCGTAGCATTTTCTAAAATCTTATAATCCATCATCGTGTTAAAGATCAATTGAGTAAGCGTGCTTCCAGTTCGTTATTATTGATTGAAACGAACCCTTTTGCTTCAATTACTTTTCTGTCAATAATTCCTGCCAAAGCAATTGATTGTCATTCCTCAATCAACTTCGGATTCTGCTTAAGAAATAATTTATCCTTATAATGACCTGCGGCCTACAAATCCAAACGCCACCGTCACACAAGAAAAACCTTATCAAAGGTGGAACGCCTCTCCAGCGGTTTCCAAAGATACAATAGCCTTATCAAACGTATCAATAAACCATTGTTACAACGCATCTTTATCATCCGCTCCGAAAACATCAGCGTCCTTATTATAACGAATACTCTTGTGCGTTGCACTGTCCCTGGACGAATCCCATATCAACTTGTCACCGAACTTTTCCTCCAAGACGGCCTTCTTTGATTGAAGTCTTCCGAAAGCATCAAGATTATAAGTATATATCCCGATCCGGATCATTTTCCCGTATGGAATTGCAAAGAACAGTTGGTAATCATCCGCTCCGATATGGACATCATAGTATGCCCTGCCGTAAGGGTTCTGCTTTGCAATATCGGTGCTGTGTCCTTTCTCAGCGGCATACTTGACAAAGCCTGTCCAAAATTTTTTCTGCCTCTCGTGGCGGATATCCCATGGGGTCTGATCTTCCGGATCATCCTCGATCATATCTTCCTCGGTAATTTCATCAGGAATCTCACGCCCGTCATTAACAAACGGAAGATGGATAAGGCTTTCCTTCTGCTCGTCTGAAAGGGTAAAACCCCAGCGTTCCTGCATGAAATCAAGCAGCTTCCCACTACGTTCATAGATCTCTTCAGAAGTCCAATCCTGCAGTTTCGCCACTTCATTTTCGGAATGGGAACCATCTTCGTATCCTCGCCTGCCGTTTTTCTTTGTAAGCTTCTTTTCTTCGAACCCATCATTCTGCAATGCTGAATTTATACTTTGATACAAGGGCAGAGGGTTGCCGAGCGCACATGATAGAACCTTGATCTCCTCATCGTTATACATCCTGAACTGATCCTTCCAGTACATTTTCGACGGGGTCTGCGGCAGGATATGTTCAATAGATACCTTGCCCTTTTCAGACCTAGAGAAAATCGTCCAAGAGCAGAATTTATCCACTCCATACTTTTCACGAAGACTCATCTCATATTCGTAGAAGAAATAGTACCTGCTGTCCCAAGTGCCGCTGCAAGGATACCAACTCCAATGAGAGCAACATAACTTGCTGCTTCAATCAATTTCCAGTTAAACTGTCTCTTTTCAGAATCTTTTTTATCAGCAGTATCTGAAACCTTGCGTTCCTGAACACGAATTTCAGTATCTTTCTTATCAACCATGCAGGAACCGGTAAGTAAATCTGTATTTCCCTTTCGCATGCCCCTTTACCGAGACAATAACACCTGCATCTGCCAGCAGCTTGAGCAATTCCGAAGTTCTTGTGGATCTCAGTCCAGTATGCCTCTCAACATCAGTTCTTCCGAATATTTTTTTAATCCGAACGCTGCAAGCATGACTTTAACGTGCTCTTTCATAATCTGTGAAAAATCCGGATATTGATTCGCCAACAATTTGTCAATATCTATTTGAGAGTTCTCAATGTCCGCTTTTTGAGCATCAATGTCCACTTTTTCGCTTTTCAGAAGTTTACTGATATGCATCGATCGATTATGAAGTTCATTTTTTTCACCCAGCAACAGGTTCCTCAGAAACAGTTCAAGGTACTCTGTGGTTTCATGAACACTATGCTGCAGATCACTATAATTTGCTCTTACCATCGCATTTCTGAAATACCATGCATTCTCGGCGAAAATGTCGTTTGTAACATCAAAGCCAAGCGTTCGCAGATACTTGATGAAGAACACCGCTGTCGTTCTGGTATTGTCTTCAGCTCATATCAAGCTAAGTCCAAAAGAATCTTGATTCGGATAATTCTGCCATATTATCCACGGCATCACCATTCCTGAAGTTCCTTCGACCCATTAAATGTCATCTCCAGCAATTCTACAGCTATATCTCTGCTACAGACTCTCATGAGGTTATCCTCAGCGTCTTCTTTTGACAGCAGGTTCAAACTTCCGTACCAGACGATTTCCTGATCGATAACAGCATAGTGTTCGCAAGAATCTTCTACAAACTTTATTTCAAAACCCGCTTTGCGAATCCTTTCCATCAGTTCCATACGTGTGTCATCCCGGCCATATTTATACGCATCAGGATGCCAGGTTATAATCTTGACTTTAACTCCCAGTTCCTGACGTTTCCCCAGGACGTTTATTATACGGTTTACCTTTTGATTGTTCAGTCTGGGGCTGGATACAACAACCGTGGACTTTGTCTCTTCAAGGTCTATCCAATAGACTTCCGAATAGTTGTCTATGCCAAGGGCGAAGTACTGATCACGATTATGGCGAGTCTTGCACAACAGGAAAGTCAGAGCCT
>DCDB01000367.1 GCA_002316215.1 Lachnospiraceae bacterium UBA1066
TGTATCCGTCACCGCTGTTTAAAGACAAAGACTGATGGCGCGTAAAAAATTAAGAAAGCAAAAGTGTTATTCCTGAGACTTACAAAATTGAATTTTTAGCGAGGGGGTATGTAAAATGGGTAAGTATTTCGGGACGGACGGTTTCCGCGGAGAGGCCAATGTGAATCTGACGGCGGAAAAAGCATTTAAGGTCGGACGTTTCCTTGGCTGGTATTACGGTACGCAGCATGCGGACGGTAAGGCAAAAATTGCGATCGGAAAAGATACGCGGCGCAGCAGCTATATGTTTGAAGATGCCCTTTCTTCCGGCCTTACGGCATCCGGGGCGGATGTCTATCTTCTGCATGTGACGACAACGCCGTCGGTATCTTTTGTTGTCAGGACAGAGGGCTTTGACTGCGGCATCATGATTTCAGCGAGCCACAATCCCTTTTACGATAATGGTATAAAGTGCATGCGTGCAAATGGCCAGAAGATCGAACCGGAAATAGAAGCGCAGATCGAAGAATATATTGACGGAAAGAACGGCGACATTCCGTTTGCACTTCGTGAAAACATCGGGCGTACGATTGATTTTTCAGCCGGCAGGAACCGTTATATCGGCTATCTTATGGCGATCCCGACACGCAGCTTTAAAAGTATGCGTGTGGGTCTCGACTGTGCGAACGGCAGCGCATCTTCTATAGCAAAGAGTGTTTTTGATGCTTTGGGAGCGAAAACGTTTGTTATAAATAACGCTCCGGACGGTGTAAATATCAACAGGGACTGCGGTTCGACGCATATCGGAGCACTTCAGAACTATGTGAATGACAACGGGCTTGATATCGGTTTTGCCTATGACGGCGATGCAGATCGTTGTCTTGCGGTTGATGATAAAGGGAATGTTATTGACGGCGATCACATTATGTACGTCTGCGGAAAGTATATGCGTGAATCGGGACAGCTGGATGACGATATGATCGTAACTACGATTATGTCGAACATGGGTCTTTACAAGGCCTGCGATGCCATTGGCATCAAGTATCAGAAGACGCAGGTCGGCGACAAGTATGTGGCCGAGAATATGCTGGCAAACGGCTACCGTATCGGAGGGGAACAATCCGGCCATATCATTTTCAGTAAATATGCGACAACCGGTGACGGCATCCTGACATCTCTTATGATCATGCAGACGGTTCTCGACAAGAAGCAGCCGCTTTCGGTTCTTGCTTCGGAAATGAAGACCTATCCGCAGGTACTGAAGAATGTGCGGGTTATTGATAAGGCTGCGGTACAGGCTAACCTTAAGGTTCAGGATGCGATAGCCGAAGTCGGGGAAATCCTTGGCAGCGACGGACGCATCCTTGTACGGGAGAGCGGGACGGAACCTTTGATCCGTGTCATGGTAGAGGCGAAAACGAATGCCATCTGCCAGGAGAATGTCGATAAGGTAGTGAAAGTCATTTTAAAAGAAGGGCTTGCAGAAGAGTAACCGGAGGCGCTTTTGAAAAAAACGATTTTTTTAATGCTGGCATGTCTGCTTTTTATGACGGGGTGCGCACGGTCGGACGCCCGGAAGCTGTTTTTGCAGGCTTCGGATGAACTGACCGGCGGAACCTATGATACGGCCGCTGCTGACTTTCAGAAGACGGTTGATTCAGGGTATTATCTTTCCGAGAGCTATCGCGGCCTCGGACTTGCATATATGTGCCAGAGCGACTATGCGGATGCCTGCATTGCATTTGAAAAAAGCCTTCTGAATGTCGACAGCCAGAGCGCCGGCTTTGTTAAAGACGTGAATCTTTATCTTGCCTACTGCCGTCAGCGTCACGGAGAAGCAGACAAAGCTATGGAGATTTATAATACCCTCCTGGAAAAGGAAAGCGACCCGGACGTGCTTTTCTTACGCGGCCGGCTTCATATGGAGCAGAACGATTCCGGGGACGCAAAAACAGATTTTGACAAGGCAGCGTCTTTAAGTTCCGACTATGATCTTTTTATAAATATTTACGAGGTTTATGCAGCAAATGACAAGAAGGCAGACGGGAGCGCCTATCTTGAGCAGGCTCTTACAATCGTCAACCAAAGTGAGACGGACTATTATAATAAAGGCCTGGTGAACTATTATCTCCAGAATTATGATGACGCCAAGGATTATCTGATCAAGGCTATTCAGGAGAACAGTGAGGACGACGGTTCCATTCTTCTCCTTGGGAAGGTGTATCTTGATACGGACGACGTAGCCGATGCCCGGGCGATGTATAAGGAACATCTGGATGATAAAAAGAACGCAGCAGCCGCATACAACGGTCTTGCCCTGTGCGACATGGCGGAGAATAATTACGACGCAGCGCTTGCCGATGTTCAGTCCGGCCTTGCGTACGATGATGAAAGTGCCAACAGGGGCCTGCGTTTTAATGAAATTGTCATTTATGAGCATCAGAGGGACTGGAATACGGCAAAGACCAAGGCAGCTGCTTATGTCGGCTATTATCCGACAGATGAGGCCGGCCTTCGTGAAAATGAATTTCTGGAGACACGCTGAATGCAGGAAATGATTGAAAACCGTGACGCTGCTGAACGCGTCCTGCTGGTTGCGGTCGCACCGGCTGAAAATGATGAAATAAAAGAATCCCTTTCGGAACTTAAAGAACTTGTCCGGACTGCCGGCGGAACTGTTGAAGGAAGTGTCCTCCAGATACGCGAAAGCGTTCATCCGGCCACTTATCTTGGCAAGGGAAAGATAGAGGAAATCTCGGAGAGAATCCGGGATTCCGGCATCACGGGTATCGTGTGCGATGATGAGCTTTCACCTGCGCAGTATAATAATCTGACGGATATGCTCGATACAAAAGTTCTGGACCGGACCATGCTGATTCTTGATATTTTTGCATCCAGAGCCAATACTTCTGAAGGAAAGATCCAGGTGGAGCTGGCTCAGCTTCGGTACCGGGCGGCCCGGCTTACGGGACTGGGGAAGTCGCTGTCGCGTCTTGGCGGCGGAATCGGGACGCGGGGACCGGGGGAAAAAAAGCTGGAAATGGACAGGCGCCTTATCGGGAAGAGGATTTCCGTCCTGAAGGAAGAACTTGCGGAAGTGCGCTGCCATCGTTCCCTGATCAGGGAAAAGCGCGGCGAAGCGCCTCACAGGACGGCCGCTATCGTCGGCTATACCAATGCCGGAAAATCGACACTTTTAAATCGGCTGACCGGAGCATCAGTCCTTACGGAAGACGCTCTTTTTGCGACCCTTGACCCGACGACCAGGGCCCTTGAACTGCCTGACGGAAATGAAATTCTTCTGACTGACACGGTCGGATTTATCCGCAAGCTTCCTCATGAACTTATTGAAGCTTTTCGCAGTACCCTCGAAGAGGTGCTCTATTCGGACCTTATTGTGCATGTCGTTGACGCATCCAACCCGGATATGGACAGGCAGATGGCTGTTGTCTATGAGACGCTTTATTCCCTGGGAGCGGGAGGAAAGCCGGTTTATACGCTGTTCAATAAGATAGACAGAATAGAGAACGGGCACAGCCCGCTCATGGATCCGAAAGCGGATCGCGTATTCCATATCTCTGCTTTAAGCGGAGAGGGGTTTCCGGAACTGATATCCGGATTCCGGGATTTTATCCTGGAGGGACAGATCCTGATTGAACGCCTTATCCCGTATCAGGCGGCAGGAGTCATATCCCTTATACGGTCCCAGGGCATTATCCGGGAGGAAGAATACCGGAATGACGGCATTTTCATCAAGGCGCTTGTTCCGCGCAGTCTGTACGGAAAAATGGAATCCACTTTATCTGGTACGTAATTTTAAAAATGAGCACTATATCTTGTATTTTCCCTTGACGCTTTAAGGAGCATCTGGTATTATATCAAACGTACCTCGTTCGATGCCGTAAGGGCGGGAACGAAAAGATGACAGCATGTTATTTTAATAAGGGGGAGATACGGAAATGTTTAATGTTGTTAAGCGTGACGGAAAGATCGTTGATTTTGATCTTTCTAAGATCACGGACGCAATAAAGAAAGCCTTTGACGCGACAAAAATGCAATATTCCGATGATATGCTCGGAATGCTCGGCCTTCGGGTGACCTCGAACTTCCAGAACAAAATAAAGAACGGAGAGATTACAGTCGAAGACATCCAGGACAGCGTGGAAAATGTCCTGATTGAATGCGGTTACAACGAAGTCGCCAAGGCTTATATTCTGTACCGTAAACAGCGTGAGAAGGTCCGCAACCTGAACAGCTCGATGGTGAGCTATAAAGATATCATCGACAGCTATGTGAAGGTCCGGGACTGGCGCGTTAAAGAAAACTCAACCGTCACGTATTCTGTCGGCGGCCTCATCCTTTCAAATTCCGGAGCGCTTACGGCCAACTACTGGCTTTCCGAGATTTACGACCAGGAGATAGCAGATGCCCACAGAGATGCGGACATCCATATCCATGATCTTTCCATGCTGACCGGCTACTGCGCCGGCTGGTCGCTTAAGCAGCTGATTAAAGAAGGGCTGGGCGGCATACCCGGAAAGATATCGTCTTCCCCTGCCAGGCATCTTTCGACGCTTTGTAACCAGATGGTTAACTTTCTCGGAATTATGCAGAACGAATGGGCAGGGGCCCAGGCATTCTCCTCCTTTGATACCTATCTCGCCCCTTTCGTAAAGGCAGACAGCTTAAGCTATAAAGAAGTCAAGCAGGCTATCCAGTGTTTCATTTACGGCGTCAATACGCCTTCCCGCTGGGGAACACAGGCGCCGTTCTCGAATATTACCCTGGACTGGACTGTTCCGGATGATCTCGCTGAGCTTCCGGCTATTGTCGGCGGCAAGGAAATGGATTTTCGCTATAAAGACTGCAAAACAGAAATGGATATGGTCAATAAGGCCTTTATTGAAACGATGATCGAAGGCGATGCCAACGGCCGCGGTTTCCAGTACCCTATTCCAACATATTCGATTACGAGCGATTTTGACTGGTCTGACACGGAAAATAACCGTCTCCTTTTTGAGATGACTTCGAAATACGGAACGCCTTATTTTTCAAATTATATAAACAGTGATATGAAGCCGTCGGACGTACGCTCCATGTGCTGTCGTCTGCGTCTTGACCTGCGTGAGCTGCGTAAGAAATCCGGCGGCTTTTTCGGCTCCGGCGAAAGCACTGGCTCCATCGGTGTCGTAACTATTAATATGCCGAGGATTGCTTATCAGGCAGCGAATGAAGAAGACTTCTTTAAACGCCTGGACCGTATGATGGATATTTCCGCACGCTCCCTGCATGTAAAGAGGCAGGTTATAACAAAGCTTCTGGATGCCGGCCTCTATCCTTATACCAAACGCTATCTCGGAACCTTCCGCAATCATTTTTCGACGATCGGCCTGATCGGTATGAATGAAGTCGGACTGAATGCGAAATGGCTTGGCGGAGATATGACGGATGTGAAAACGCAGGAGTTCACCCGGAAGACACTGAACCATATGCGTGACAGGCTCTCCAATTATCAGGAGCAGTATGAAGGCGAGCTCTATAATCTGGAGGCTACACCGGCTGAATCGACGACCTATCGCCTTGCAAAGCATGACAGGGAGAAATGGCCGGATATCAGGACGGCCGGAATGGAAGGCGATACGCCATATTATACGAACAGCTCACACCTTCCGGTCGGCTATACGGAGGATATCTTCTCGGCACTTGACATTCAGGATAATCTTCAGACGCTCTATACCTCAGGAACCGTGTTCCATGCATTTTTAGGCGAAAAGCTCCCTGACTGGAAGTCGGCGGCATCTCTTGTAAGAAAGATTGCGGAAAATTATAAGCTTCCGTATTATACGATTTCTCCGACTTATTCCGTATGCAAGGATGACGGCTATATTGCAGGAGAACATTTTATCTGCCCGAAGTGCGGACACCCGGCAGAGGTGTACAGCCGTATTACCGGTTATTACCGGCCGGTCCAGAACTGGAATGACGGCAAAGCCCAGGAATATAAGAACCGCCAGGTCTATAAGGTTGAGAATTCTGTCCCGAATGAAAAAGTGCAGAAAACTCCAGAAACAGCTGATAATGAAAATCTTCGGCGGGAAAAGACAGAAGCCGGGGAAAATGAAGGTATCTGCCTGGAAAATGCACAGACTGACACCAACAGGATGAAGAGGCTGCTCTTTACGACCTCCGCCTGCCCGAATTGCAAAGCCGCCAAAGAGATGCTTAAAGGAGAGGATATAAAGATCATTGATGCGGAAAAACAGCCGGATCTTGCAAAGAAATACGGGATTATGCAGGCCCCGACCCTTCTTGTTATCGACGGCGGAAAGTCAATGAAGTATGTCAACACCTCCAATATAAGAAAGTATGTGGATACTGCGGTATCTTGAAATAAACGATTAAGAAACCGTAAGTTTTAGACGGCAAAACGGCGCGTACCAATAGCGGTACGCGCCGTTTTGCGTCTAAATATAAAAATAAACAAAAAAATACTTAAAAGTCTGTGAATATTTAATGCACGAAAATGATTGCAAATGATTAAAAATGGATATATTATACAGATAAAGAAAAGAAACAGTCACATATAACCAAGATCGAGAGAATTACTAAAATTTATTAGACTGAGGAAACGTTATGCTGACAGAAGAGAGATGGGATAGGATCATTGATGTTGTTGATAAAGATAAGGCTGTCACTGTTCAGGAACTGGAAGCTGCGCTGAATGTTTCTGCTTCTACAATCCGCAGGGATCTTTCACAGCTGCATAAGCTCGGAAAAATCGTAAAAGTCCACGGCGGGGCGACGGCGATTGAAAAGAAGTATGTCGCCCGGGATCTTTCAATGGACGAGAAGCACTTTATGAACAATGATGAAAAGCTGATGATTGCCAACTATGCCGCAGGACTTATTAAACCGAATGATTTTGTTTACATTGACGCGGGTACGACAACGGAGATGCTGGTAGAATGCCTGACAGAAATGAAGGCCTGCTATATGACGAATTCGGTTATGCACGCCTGGCATCTTTCCCAGAAGGGATGCAGAACCTTTCTTACCGGAGGAGAACTCAAGAGTACGACAGAAGCCATCGTAGGTATGATGACAGAAGAGAATTTGCGGAAATTTCATTTTACCATCGGCTTCTGGGGTACGAACGGAGTGAGCGACGAGTGCGGTTTTACGACGCCGGAGCCCAATGAGGCGATGATTAAAAAAATATCCATGCAGCAGACGGAGAAAAGATTTGTCTTGTGCGATTCTTCGAAATTCTCTGCAGTCTCACCGATTACTTTCGCTGATTTTGCGAGCGCGACGGTTATTACCGGAAAGCTCACAGACAAGAGATATAAAAAATATGAAAATATAGTGGAGGTGGAATGATGATTTATACGGTAACTTTTAATCCTTCCCTGGACTACATTGTGCGGGCCGACAATTTCAGGCTTGGTATTGTAAACAGGACGACCTATGAAAACATCCTTCCCGGAGGAAAAGGAATTAATGTTTCCATCGTCATGAAAAATCTCGGACATGACAGCACGGCATTGGGATTTATCGCCGGATTTACCGGACATGAAGTCGAATCACGTCTGGCGTCATACGGCGTTAACTCCGATTTCATTGAAATCCAAAACGGGATGACGCGTATTAACCTGAAAATGAAATCCAATGAGGAAACAGAGATAAACGGACAGGGACCGAAAATTTCGGAGGAGGATATCGAAAAACTGTATGCAAAGCTCGATGCTTTAAAAAGCGGGGATATGCTCGTCATTTCGGGAAGTATCCCGAACACACTTCCGGATGATATCTACGAACGCATCATGAAGAGGCTCGACGGCAGGGGAATTGATATTGCAGTAGATGCAACGCGGGATCTTCTCGTCAATGTCCTTGAATATCATCCTTTCCTTATTAAACCGAACAACCATGAGCTAGGAGAAATCTTCGGAGTGACACTCAAAACGCAGGACGAGGTTGTTCCTTATGCCAGGAAGCTGCAGGAGAAAGGAGCACGGAATGTGCTCATTTCCATGGCGGGCGAAGGAGCGGTATTTATTTCAGAAAAAGGGGATGTGCTTAAGAGCGCGGCCCCGAAGGGTACAGTAGTGAATTCGGTCGGAGCCGGCGATTCCATGGTTGCAGGTTTCCTGACAGGATTTATAGAAAGCGGCGGAGACTTCAGGAAGGCATTTATGATGGGGCTCTGTACAGGATCCGCCAGTGCATTTTCACCGGATCTGGCTGTTAAGGAAGATGTAGAGAAACTGCTTAAACAATTTAACTGATGTGAGATGGAGGAGAAAAAATGAGAATCACTGATTTGCTCAAACCGGAGGGTATTAAGCTTGGGGGAAGCGCTTCAAGCAAGCAGGATGCCATCAACCAGATGGTAGACCTGATGGTAAAAGAAGGAAACATTTCGGATAAGGAAAAGTACAAGGCTGCCGTCTTTGCACGTGAGCAGGAGAGTACGACAGCAGTCGGCGAGGGAATCGCTATCCCTCATGCAAAGACGGATGCAGTCAAGGCGCCCGGTCTTGCAGCCATGACAGTTCCGGACGGTGTCGATTATGATTCACCGGACGGAGAGCCTTCGAACCTGATTTTCCTGATTGCTGCCCCAAATACAAAGGAAAATGTCCATCTTGAAGTTTTAAGCAGGCTTTCCACCCTCCTTATGGATGATGATTTCACGGCTAAGCTCCGCGCGGCCAAGACTCCTGCGGAATTCAGGAAGATCGTCGATGATACAGAAACGGAAAAACTTGCAGAGGAAGACGCCAAGGCAAAAGCCGCTGCTTCCGGAACAAATCCTCTTCCGTCCATCCTGGCGATTACAGCCTGCCCGACAGGTATTGCCCATACCTATATGGCCGCGGAAAATCTTGAGAAGAAAGCCAAGGAAATGGGGATTCTTCTTAAAGCCGAGACACAGGGATCCGTCGGTGCAAAAAATGTACTGACGCAGAAGGAAATCGACAACTGCGACGGTATCATCATTGCGGCTGATAAGAATATCGATCTCGGACGCTTTGACGGAAAGCCGGTCTATGTAACTTCGGTTTCCAAAGGCATCAATGAGCCGGAAGTCCTCATTAATAAAATTGTCAATAAGGAAGTCCCGATTTTCCATGCAGCCGGCGGTAAGGTTGCCGCTGCTTCAGGAGAAAAGGACAGCACCTGGCATATTATTTACAAGCATCTGATGAACGGCGTTTCCCATATGCTTCCGTTCGTCGTAGGCGGCGGCATCCTGATTGCACTGGCTTTCCTTTCGGATAACGTGGCTATCGGCACTTCGAATTACGGCATGGGCACTCCGCTTGCAGCGTTCTTTAAGACAGTCGGCGGCGCAGCGTTCGGCTTCATGCTTCCGATCCTCGCCGGATTCATCGCAATGAGCATTGCTGACCGGCCGGGGCTTGCGGTAGGTTTCGTCGGCGGCGCACTGGCGAGCAGCGGCTACACTTTTGCTTATTGTGTGGATCAGACCACTCCGCTTGTCAGCGCAGGTTTCATCGGCGCTCTGATTGCAGGTTTCATCGGCGGCTTCGTTGTTCTCGGACTCGAAAAGCTCTTTGACAAGCTTCCGAAGTCTCTTGAAGGAATCAAACCAGTACTGCTTTATCCGTTCTTTGGCATTTTGATTATTGGTTTTATCATGTTCCTCATTAACCCTGTCATGGCTGCAATCAATACAGGCATTTCCAACTGGCTGACCAGCCTGGGAACAGGAAGCAAGGTTCTTATGGGTGTTGTCTTAGGCGGCATGATGTCGGTGGATATGGGCGGCCCGATCAATAAAGCAGCGTATGTTTTCGGTACCGCACAGCTGGCTTCTCAGTCACAGGTCGGTTATGAAATCATGGCAGCTGTTATGGTCGGCGGTATGGTTCCTCCGCTTGTTATTGCATTCTCCACGACGTTCTTCAAGAACCGCTGGACAAAGGAAGAAAGAAATGCCGGTATCGTTAACTATATTATGGCAGCTTCCTTCATTTCCGAAGGTGCAATACCGTTTGCAGCAGGAGACCCGATCCGCGTTCTTCCGTCCTGTATCGTAGGTTCGGCTATTGCCGGTGCAATCTCCATTATCTCCGGATGCGCATCGCGTGCTCCGCACGGCGGACTCTGGGTTATCGGCATTATTTCGAATCCGGTTATGTTTATCATAGCACTTCTCGCCGGTTCAGTCGTCGGCTGCCTGATCCTCTCGTTCCTGAAGAAACCTCTTCCTCCGGAACAGTCCGGT
>DCDB01000171.1 GCA_002316215.1 Lachnospiraceae bacterium UBA1066
CGAGAACGGTGCCGGCAAGTCGACGCTTCTGGACGCGATCCAGTTCGTCATCACCTGCTCCGGAAATTCATTTAACAAAGCCGCACACGATAAGGGGAAACGGACGCTGAATACCTATGTGCGCAGCAAGTCCGGAGTGGAGAATCACCCATACGAGCGCGAAGGCGAAATCAGCGCGCATATCGCTTTGGAATTCTACGAAGAATCGCGGAAGCAGTATTTTATCGTCGGGGCGGTCATGGATTCGGCGTCGCCGGAGAAGGAGCCGTCGGTCGGCTGGTACTGCATGGATAACTGCCGTCTTACAGACGAGATGTTTCTGCGGGGCAGAACGCCGAAAAATATCAGTGTTTTTCGTTCGACGAACAAGAATATCAGGCAGTTCGCGATAACACGCCGCGAAGCGCGGGCGATGATGCTGAACCGTTTCGGACGGCCGAATGAGAAATTCTTTTCCCTGATTCCGAAGGCCCTGGCCTTCCGGCCGATCCCGGACATTAAGGAATTTGTTTATTCCTATGTCCTGGACGAGAAGGACGTCAACATCGACGCCTTGCGGGAAAATGTCCGCAGCTACCGTGAGCTTTCGGAGATGCTGAAAAGGGTGCGCCTCCGCATTGAGAAGCTGGACGGCATCGACCGCCTGTATGATTCCTACGCCGCCGGGCTTAAGAAGGACCGGACCTATGATTATTTTATCGCGAACGGCCGTCTGGATGAAATTCACGGAAAGCAGACGGAAAATGAAAAGCAGCTGCGGCTGGCCGGTTATGATCTCGAGTCGCTGATAAAGAAAAAGAATGAGGCCGACGCGGCGGATAAGCGGAAGGATAAAGCTTATACTGCCCTTCTCGCCGAGATCCAGAGTAATGAATCCTTTCGGAGCCTGGACCGCCTGAAGGAGCAGGAAGACAGCCTTCTTGCCCATCTGGCGGAGGAACGTTCCGAGAAGAAGCAGCTGAAAGAAAGTGCGGGACGTGCATTTTCAGCGGCGGAAAAGCTTCGGAAAACGGAATGGAAGTTCCCGGCGGCAAAGGAGATTATGGCACCGGGAGAGAGGTCATTTTCTGCAAAGCTTGCGGAGTACCAGGCAGCGCTTGAGGCTTTGGAGAATATCAGCGGCACGGCGGAGCTGAAGATCCTGATTGAGGATATCCAGAAAGAGAAGAATACTGCTTATGAACGAATTTCCAGGGCCGCTGCGGAAGCGGAAATCACCGAGAGAAAGCTTCGGGAGGACAAGAATGAGCTCCGGCAGCGGATTGAACGGCTGAAGGCCAGAAAGCTTACCTATGAGCCGAATGTCATCCGTCTTAAAGAAGGAATCGAAAGCCAGTTTGCGCATTCAGGAAGAAGCGGGAAGCCGCGCATTTTATGCGAACTTTTAAATGTGACGGATCCGGAATGGCAGAATGCCGTCGAGGGATACCTGAATACGCAGCGTTTTCATCTTCTGGTGGAGCCGGAGGATTATGATCTGGCGGCCAGTGCCTACGATAAACTGAGGGGTGCGGGAAAGGCATACGGCGTCGGACTCATAAATACCGGGAAGCTGGAGGCTTACGATACGGCACCGGAGGGGTCTTTGGCGTCTGTCGTGACGTCGCAGAGCATCTGGGCGAAACGGTATATTAATATGATTCTCGGGAAAGTTGTGATGTGCCGGAGCGCGGCGGAGCTTAAGAAGTATCCGGTATCCATTACGCGGCAGTGCATGCGCTACCAGAACCACGTGCTGACGGCGATTCCGCCGAAGGTCTTTGAGACGCCTTATATCGGGGCGCAGGTTTATGAGGTTCAGCTGAAACAGGCTGAGGAAAAGATGGCGGAGCTGAACCGGAAGCTGGAGGAAAGGGCCGGAGAGAAAAAGGAATGCGAGCATTTCCGGACGCTTCTTGCGGCGGATGAAGATACGGACATCAAGTACAAAGCGGATGTCATTTTGAAGCTGCGCGCGCATGAGGCACAGCTGCAGGAGTGCCGGAAGGCGCAGGAAGAGATCCGGAAGAATCCGACGCTGATTGAGAAGCAGATCCGGCTGGAAGAACTGCAGAAAGAACGGGATGCCCTCCGCGCGGAATTGGAGGACCGTCAGGAAAAGATCGGTGCGCGCAGGAACGATATCAGTTACGGAGAAACTCAGAAGGCACAGCTTTTGGAAAATGAAAAGGCCTCGAAGGCGGAGCTTACGCTTAAAATGAAGGTTCTCGGGGAGGACTGTCCGGCCGCGGAAGAGGATTATAAGAAACAGTCGCAGGGGAAGACGCCGGAGACCTTCATTTTCAATTATGAAAGGACGCAGAAGGCTAACCGTACGGTGATGAGCGATACGGAAGGCAAGATGAAGAACGAAATGCACGATTATAAGGCAGCCTTCGATTTCGGGGCGGCGGAATCGCTTGCGGGCTATCCGGATTTTCTTGCGGAAAATGAAAAGCTGAAGGAATCCGAATTGCTGTCGTACGAGGAGAAGGTGGCGAAGGCGCGCGAGGCGGCGGAAACGGAATTCCGCGAGCAGTTCCTTTCAAGGCTGCAGGAGAATATAAAGCAGGCTCAGGGAGAATTCAGGGAACTCAACCGGGCGCTTTCCGAGATTGAGTTCAGCGGTGACCGCTATGAGTTCTTGTACAGCCAGAGCCGGAAGAGGGAGCAGTATTATAAGATGATTATGGATGACTTCAATATCCTGCAGGGAGAGTCCATTTTCAGTGGTGATTTTAACAACCGTCACAAGGCGGTGATTGAAGAATTGTTTGAGAAGCTGTCCGGGACGGATGAAAATAGCGAGAGCATTCTTGAAGAATATACCGATTACCGCGCGTATATGGATTATGATATCAAGATTACGAATCCGGACGGGCAGTATATGTACTACTCAAAGGTCAGTCTGGAAAAGAGCGGAGGAGAAACGCAGACGCCGTTTTATATTACGGTCGCTGCATCCTTTATCCAGCTGTATAAGAACAGTATGAGCGAGGATGCAATCGGACTGGTGCTGTTTGACGAGGCTTTCAACAATATGGACGATGAGCGCATGGCCGGAGTGCTGGATTTCTTAAGGAATTCCGGGCTTCAGGTGGTCATTGCCGTTCCGCCGCCTAAGATACAGTACATTGAACCATATATGGATGAAGTACTGCTGGTCATGCAGGACAGCAATGTGAATTATATCGAGGAATACGCGCATAAGGGGTAAGGAGAGGAAAAAAGAAAGAACCGGAAAAAAGGATACGTCCGGCAGACAGCCGGATATGCGAAGGAAACAGGATGCCGGAAGGAAAAGGTTGAACGAAGACGTCATGAAGAGGTATGATGACTGGATTCTGGACAGGCTGCTGGATAAGTACGAGCACAGCCTTTTATTTTATGGGAAAAATAAGGTCAATATTTCTGTTGCGATAAATTTTACTAAGACATTTATTCCCGAATATTTCAATGAAAGCTCTGTAGCGTATACGGATATTCATACCCAGCTGGAGGATCTGGAAGGCGAAGGGCTTATCCGGCTTTGCTGGAAGAACGGGAAGAGGGGCGGAGTGATAGAGAAAGCTGTTCTGGACAGCGGCCGCCTGGACGAGGCTTATGCCCGCGTCGGGCGCAGGAAAAAATCCGATAAGGCAAATGAAATTCTTGGGATCATCGAAGAATATACGGCAGGGAATGGAAAAGCGCCGGCGTCGG
The DNA here is from genome assembly GCA_002316215.1 of Lachnospiraceae bacterium UBA1066. Lineage (GTDB taxonomy): Bacteria > Bacillota > Clostridia > Lachnospirales > Lachnospiraceae > Chordicoccus. The sequence continues at coordinate 3,682 of DCDB01000171.1, forward strand.
AAAAAGGAGAGACGGAAGGAAGGGAGAAAGCGGAAGGAAGAGAGGAAGCGGAAGGAAACGGAGAGGCAGCGGAGAGTGAAGAAAAAATGCATAACGTACAGGTGGAGGCTGAATGTGCAGGCGGGATTCTCGGCAATTTTCTTGAATTTGTCCGTACCCGTCTGGAAAACGGTGAAAGTGTTGCGCGTTACATCGACATGGATGATGCGGCGGCTTTTCGCAGATTATGTGAGGGCCTTTCGGCTGTAATAAATAATAAAAGCGAAAGTTATATCCGGGAGTTTTCCGTTCAGGTGTTCAATGACAGTAAGCTTTTTGAAAAGATAGCCGGAAAAGCAACAGACATACTGCGGATATTTTCGGATGACAGCCAGGGATTAAAAGAACTGAATGATGAGCAGATTCTGGAAGAATTTAATATTTATCGCAATCCGACCTATGTCTGTATCAAAGGCAGCGGTACACTGGACATCGGAGGGAACAGGATTGTTCTTGAAAGGCTTAAAGACGGAATCGGGATTTCCAGCGATGATCTGGACAGAGTGAAGATTTGTCCCGAAAGCAGGATCAGTGTCGGGACAGTGGTAACGGTCGAAAACCTTACTTCATTTCACAGATTCTGCCAGGAAAGGGCGATGGTTATTTATCTGGCAGGTTACCACAATGAGGTGAAGCGAAAATTGCTGAAGGAGATATATACGGTGATACCGGATGTCCCATACAGGCATTTCGGTGATATTGACTGCGGCGGGTTTAAAATATGGGAAAATCTGCGCGAGCGGACGGAGATCCCCTTCGAACCGATGCGTATGGGGATTGCGGAACTGAAAGCTTATGGAGCCTTCGGAAGGCAGCTGTCGGAAACAGACCGGAAGGAAATCCGAAAGATGCTTCTGTGTCCGGCTTATGCGGAAGCTGTGCCGGTTCTTGGTTTTATGCTGAGCCACAACCTGAAACTTGAGCAGGAGTGCATCGTATAGGCAGGGACACTGAATTGTATTAAAAAATCGTTGTTATTACCCGTTTGCTTCGATGGAATGTTCATGGTACTCTTTTCCTGAAGAGTGTTCGGAAATACTTTCTTTTTCGTTTTCGCTTGCAGCAGAAGTTACCGATTGTGCATGATTTCCGGAGACTGAGACACACTGCGATGCGGAAGCACCCTGTAATCCTGCAGCTTCCTGTGAGCCAGCAACGCCCTGTGAACCAGCAGCGCCCTGTGAGCCCGCAGATCCATGCGAACCTTCTGCGCATCCTGATTCTTCGGCACATTCCGATTCCGCAGTGCATTTCGATTCCGCAGTATCTTCTGACTCAGCAGGATCTTCTGATTCGGCAGTATCTTCTGATTCCGCAATATCTTCCGATTCAGCAGCGTCTTCTGATTCTGCGTGAGAGGAACCCTTCCGGTTGGTGCAGCGGCAGGTGACGCTTGGCTGTCTGGCATACGGGCATTCTGAAATACTCGCCAGCATTTCTTCGCCTTTTTCTTCATTTTCCCCTGAAACTAAAATGGAAACGGATTTGCCGCTTGCGATGCAGGCTTTTATGGTGCTGCTTTCCATCAATGAGTCCAGCGCATCCTTGTAATCCATGAAGAAAACGTTGACGGACGAAGCAAGAAGGCGGCCGTCTTCATTGCCGGCTTTTACAGAAATGACGCGGTCTGCCCGGTTGACGGCGAGTTCTACCTCAGGGTTGACGCTTAAGGTGATGGCTGAGACGGGAACGGCGTAAAAGTAGATGCCGAAAAATGCAAGGACGGCGGCAGCGGCGCAGATAACGGCAGCCGGAAGGCGGTGCCGGAGGAAGGACTTTTTATGTCCGGGCGTTATGCTGTCATTTAACGCATGGCCAGAGCCAGGAGCATTTCCGATGCCCGGGGCGGCAGCATGGCGGACTGTGTTTTCAGAGGTCTGCGCATTTTTGTATCCGTGCGTCTTTTGGTACAGGAAGTCTGCCGTATTTTTTTTCAGGGCGTCTTCTGCGTGGATTTTGTCGAACGCATCATGTATTTTGTTATTCATTTTCGGCACCTCCGAGTTCTTTGCCGAGCAGGATCCTGGCGCGTGAGAGCAGCGTATAGACAGTGTTTTCTTTTTTTCCAAGCAATGAGGCGATTTCTGCTGCCGTGTAGCCTTCATAGTAATGGAGGTAGACGGCATCTTTGTATTTGGCAGGCAGTGAGAGGACGGCAGAGCGGACAGCGCTGTCTTCGGAAAGATTGCCGCTGTCGGACGGTTCTTCGATTTCGTCAATGGAAACGGTGTGACGGCGGAAAAAGCTGCGAAGAAGATCGGTACAGGCATTGATTGTGACGCGGATAAACCAGGCTTTCTCGTGGTCTTCATTTTCAAAGACATCCGAACTGAGGACATATTTCAGGAATACGGTCTGAAATATGTCCTCGGTATCATGATAGTTCTTCAGATGTACCATGCAGATTCTTCGGACCGTATCCGCGTATTTTGCGATCGCCCTCTGAGCTTCCTGCTCCGTCCGCATAAGAAGGTCTCCTTAAGCTTTTTA
>DCDB01000131.1 GCA_002316215.1 Lachnospiraceae bacterium UBA1066
CCGCCTTCATCTGCTTTTCCATCGCATTCTGAATTTCCGCAGGCGGAATTATGTTCTTCAGTTCGACGCGCGTCACCTTGATTCCCCAGGGATCCGTTGCGACATCAAGAATCTGCTGCATTTCCGCATTAATCGTATCGCGCGAGGTGAGCGTCTGATCCAATTCCATGCCGCCGATGATATTGCGGAGCGTCGTCGCATTCAGATTCTCAAGGGCGCTAATCGGCCGGTCGACGCCATAAGCATAAAGCTTGGGGTCGAAAATCTTAAAATACACGACAGTATCAATCTTCATTGTAACATTGTCTTTTGTAATAACAGAAGACGGTGCAAAGTCGCAGACCTGTTCCTTGAGAGAAACGCGGCTGGATATACGCTCAGCAAACGGAATCTTAAGATGAAGTCCGTGCTCCCAAGTCTTCCTGTAGCTTCCAAAGAATTCAACAATGTAAGCATTCGCCTGCGGTACCACGACGATGCAGGAAACAACAACCCAGATAATAAAAACAATAACCAGAATCCACACAATGAGCGCAATCGCCTGAGACACTCCCATTTCCTTTTCCTTCCTTTCACATACTATCCGATTCTGTACGACAGGTTCCAAAATCTTTTAATACTGGTGATACTGAACTCTATTTAAATCTGATGCCTTACAACCCGGTAGTTATCAAAAATCCATATTGTCCGGGAAACAGCCGCAGGAATTCCATAGCAATATTTTCTGAGTATGTTTTGCGCGGGCGCTGAAGAAAATATGCTATGGAATTCCTGCGGCGGAAACCTTCCGCTTTCTCTGAATTTTTCCTCAGAGCTTAAAGCTGATGCCTCACAACCCTGTATTCGTCATCCGCCGTATAGTACGGGCATTCCGATTCGGGATAGCTCATGAGACGCATCGCCTCATCCTCATCCATGTCCATGTTGCAGAGATAATCTTCCTCCTCATCATCAAAAATATAATTTGCGCAGCTGTCACAGATGCTCATGCCATTCCTCCTCTGTTTTTCCCCCTGTTCTTGTTATAAGTTTTGTAAGTCCGTTTCGGCTGGACAGCTGCTGTCCTGCGGTTTGCCTTCTGTATCCTGCGTTCCGTATCTTCAGCATCATCGAGATTTTTCTTCAGTTCGACCATCTGGTCACGAAGCTCTGCTGCCATTTCAAAGTTCAGCTCCGCAGCGGCGGCACGCATCTGCTTCTCGATCTTTTCAATCATCCCGCCAAGCTCCGCACGGCTCATGTCCTCCGGAGCCTTATCCAGCTCTTTCTCGGTCTTTGCCACATCCTTCGCTATGGAAATGAGATCCCGCACTGCCTTTTTGATCGTGGTCGGCGTAATTCCGTGTTCCTCATTGTATTTTTCCTGAAGAGAGCGCCGTCTTTTTGTTTCTTCGATGGCTTTTTTCATGGAATCCGTCATGACATCCGCATACATAATGACATGGCCTTCTGAATTCCTCGAAGCCCGGCCGATGTTCCGGATCAGCGAGGTCTCCGAACGAAGGAAGCCTTCCTTGTCCGCATCCAGAATAGCGACCAGCGTAATCTCCGGTATGTCCAGGCCTTCTCTTAAAAGATTGATGCCGACCAGGACATCGAAAACATCCAGCCGCATGTCCCGGATGATTTCTGTCCGTTCGAGTGTATCAATATCTGAATGAAGATACCGTACGCGGATACCGAGGTCTTTCATATAATCCGTAAGATCCTCGGCCATCCTTTTCGTCAGGGTCGTAATGAGGACTTTATGGTGCTTTTCCGTTTCCTTATTAACTTCCCCTACGAGATCGTCAATCTGCCCCTTTACCGGTCTTACCTCGACATCCGGATCGAGAAGTCCTGTCGGACGTATGATCTGTTCGGCCCGCAGCAGCTCATGTTCCTTCTCATAAGGTCCCGGCGTTGCCGAAACAAACATAATCTGATCAATTCTTGCTTCAAATTCGTTAAACTCCAGAGGCCTGTTGTCAAGTGCGCTCGGCAAACGGAACCCGTAGTCCACCAGCGTCCGCTTTCGGTTCTGGTCTCCGTGGTACATAGCTCCGATCTGAGGAATCGTTTTGTGTGATTCGTCAACAATAATCAAAAAATCATTTTTAAAATAATCAATCAGCGTATAAGGCGGCTGTCCCGGCGCCCGTCCTGTCAGATGGCGCGAATAGTTTTCGATTCCCGAACAGAAACCGGTCTCCTTCATCATCTCGATATCAAATTCCGTGCGCTCTCCGATACGCTGTGCTTCCAGAAGCTTGTCACGGCTCTTGAAGCAGGCGACCTGTTCATTCATTTCCTGTTCAATCGCAAGACACGCCTCATTCATACGGTCCTGCGGGACAACATAAAAAGACGCCGGGTAAATGGCCGCATATTTAAGTTCTGCTTTGATTTCACCGGTCAGCGTGTCAATCTTCGTCACACGGTCGATCTCGTCTCCGAAAAATTCTATCCGCAGGGCAAAGTCATTATTATCGGCCGGAATCACTTCCACGGTATCGCCTTTGACACGGAAAGTCCCGCGGTGAAAATCCATTTCGTTTCTTTCATACTGCATGTCAATCATTTCCCGGATCAGGGCATCTCTTTCCTTCGCCATCCCCGGCCGGACGGAAACCATCATATTTTCGAAATCGTCCGGAGCGCCGATGCCGTAAATGCAGGACACGGAAGCCACGATAATAACGTCCCGCCTCTCACTAAGAGAAGACAGCGCGGAAAGACGGAGCTTGTCGATTTCGTCATTGACAGCGGAGTCCTTTGCGATATAAGTGTCCGACGAAGGCACATAGGCCTCCGGCTGATAATAATCAT
>DCDB01000320.1:0-2745 GCA_002316215.1 Lachnospiraceae bacterium UBA1066
GGCATCCTCATTTTGTCTAACTGTGCAGGTAATGGGTACCCAGGGGCAGGTCGAAAGACCTGCCTTTTTCTTGACAAAATCCGGAGTTCTGTTAGACTGTTAATGAAAAATAACAATATTGTGCAAATGCTGAAAAGAGCGTTTAAAATCTGTTTTATAATTCTGGAGTTGTATGAGCTGGCTGAAAGATTTAAAAGAAACTTATGAGATCTATAAAGAGAGGGATCCTGCCATCCGGAGCTATTGGGATGTCCTTCTCTATCCCTGCTATCATGCTTTAAAAAGCTACCGGAAGGCGCATAAATTGTGGACGCAGGGACATTTTTTCCGCGCGAGGCTCATTTCACAAAGAGCCGCAAGAAAAACAGGAATTGAAATCCATCCCGGCGCTGTGATCGGAAAGGGACTTTTCATTGACCACGGCACGGGAGTTGTCATCGGAGAGACAACCATTATCGGGGATAATGTCACTCTTTATCAGGGTGTCACCCTGGGCGGAACGGGAAAAGAAAAAGGAAAGAGGCACCCTACCCTTAAGGACGGCGTCATGGTTTCCGCCGGGGCCAAGCTTCTGGGTTCTTTCACAGTGGGCGAAAATTCTAAAATAGGAGCCGGTTCTGTTGTCCTGGATGCGGTTCCTCCGAACTGTACGGTTGTCGGTGTTCCGGGGCGTGTCGTCCGCAGGGCAAACAGAGCCGTGCCGAGATCGGATATGGATCAGATGCATTTGCCGGATCCTGTCCTTGACGATCTGCATACGCTGCAGCGGGAAAATTCAGAGCTTGTCAACCGCGTTTTAAGCCTTGAGGCGGAAATGAAAGAAATAAGAAAGAAAGAGGAAAAACAATGAAAATTTTTAATACGCTCAGCATGCAGATGGAGGAGTTTGTTCCGCTTGTTCCCGGAAAGGTGCGGATGTATGTCTGCGGGCCGACGGTTTATAATCTGATCCACATCGGAAATGCACGTCCGATGATCGTCTTTGATACGGTCAGGCGCTATTTCGAGCATAAAGGCTATGAGGTGGATTATGTATCCAATTTTACGGATGTCGATGATAAAATAATCAAAGCAGCCATGGAAGAAGGCGTAAGTGCCGAAGAAATCTCGAAGCGTTATATCGAGGAATGCAAGAAGGACATGGCGGCGATGAATGTCCGGCCAGCAACCGTCCATCCGCTGGCAACACAGGAAATTCCCGGCATGATCGAAATGATTGAGACCCTTATTGATAAAGGCCATGCCTATGTCAAAAACGGAACGGTGTATTTCAGGACGCGCAGTTTTAATGAGTACGGAAAACTTTCGCATAAGAATCTTGACGATCTTCGCTCCGGCTTCCGCGATCTCAAGGTAACGGGGGAAGACGAGAAGGAAGATCCGCTGGATTTTGTTCTCTGGAAGCCTAAAAAAGAGGGCGAGCCCTCCTGGCCGTCACCATGGTGCGACGGGCGTCCGGGCTGGCACATCGAATGCTCTGTCATGGCGAAAAAGTATCTGGGCGAGGAAATCGATATCCATGCCGGCGGTGAGGATCTGGTCTTCCCGCATCATGAAAATGAAATTGCCCAGTCGGAATGTGCGACGGGTGTTCCCTTCGCCCGCTACTGGATGCACAATGCTTTTTTAAATATCGATAACAGGAAAATGTCGAAATCACTCGGCAATTTCTTTACGGTCCGTGATATTTCCAAAAAGTATGATCTTCAGGTACTGAGGCTGTTTATGCTTTCGGCACACTACAGGAGCCCGCTTAATTTCAGCGCCGATCTCATGGAGGCCGCAAAAAATTCCCTTGACAGAATCCGCCGTTCGGCAGCCCGTCTTAAGGATATTGTGGAATATGCCGGAGCCGGCCCCGCTTTTGACGATGAGATTGCAAAAATTAAGGAAGCGCAGTCCTTTATCGCAAAATTTGATGAAAAGATGGATATGGATGCTAATACGGCCGATGCGCTGTCTGTTATCTTCGACTTGGTCCGTTTTGCAAATACACAGGTAACAGAAGCCAGCTCGCGGGCATTTTCCGAAGCTGTCCTTGAAATCCTTACGAATCTGTGCGATGTTCTCGGGCTGGTTGCCTGCCCAAAGACGGAAATGCTGGATTCGGACATTGAGAAGATGATTGCGGAACGGCAGGCTGCACGCAAGGCAAAGGACTTTAAACGCGCGGATGCGATCAGGGACGATCTGCTGTCCAGGGGAATCGAACTTATGGACACAAAAGAGGGCGTTAAATGGAAGAAAGCCTGAATCAATTTCTGCCCGGGATGAGCCCGGAAGAAGCAAAGGCATATTCCCCTCTTGTCCTGGCTTTTCTCGGGGATGCGGTATATGAGCTGCATATCCGGACGATGCTGGTGAAACACGGGAACAGCAGACCCAACGCGCTGCACCATGCCTCTTCTGAAATTGTGAAAGCACAGGCGCAGTCCGAGGCGATGGATTTTCTTCAGCCTGTACTGACAAGGGAGGAAGAAGAAATCTACCGCCGCGGCAGGAATGCGAAATCGTATACGACGGCAAAAAACGCTACGGTGGGTGATTACCGGCGCGCCACGGGATTCGAGGCGCTTATAGGGTACTTATACCTGACCGGACAAGAAGAACGGATGCTGACACTGATCCGAATGGGAGTGGAGAAGAATGTATAAAGACAATAAGAGAGAATACGGCAGAAAACCGGCAGACGGCAAGGCCGGCAGAAGCAGTGCCGGCAGAAACAGTGCCGGCAGAAGCAGTGCC
>DCDB01000320.1:2851-14976 GCA_002316215.1 Lachnospiraceae bacterium UBA1066
GGCAGAAGCAGTGCCGGCAGAAACAGTGCCGGCAGAGACAGAGCCGACAGTTATGAAGCGGATGAACAGTATGAAGCAGACGACCGGTACGAAGCGGAAGAAAGTAATACTGCGGAGGATAAGAAAGAGACCAACAGAACGGAAAGAATCGAAGGCCGCAACGCTGTCCTTGAGGCTTTTCGTTCGGGAAAATGCGTGGATAAGCTTTTTGTCCAGAAAGACAATATTGACGGTCCGATCCATACAATTTTAAGGGAAGCCAGGAAGTCGGATACAATCGTAAGCTTCGTAACGAAGGAACGTTTAAATGAGATGTCGGAAACCGGCCTTCATCAGGGCGTCATCGCCCAGGCTGCTGCTTACAAATATGCAGAAGTAGAGGATATCCTGAAAAAAGCCAGAGACAGCGGTGAGCCGCCTTTTATCATCCTTCTCGACGGAATCGAGGATCCTCATAACTTAGGAGCAATCATACGGACGGCAGATCTTGCCGGAGCGCACGGAGTCATTATTTCCAAACGCAGGGCGGTGGGACTTACCGCCGTAGCAGCCAGAGCTTCCGCAGGAGCCATTTTCCATGTTCCTGTCGCGCGCGTCACGAATATCGGAAGTGAAATCGAAGATCTCAAGAAAGAAGGGCTTTGGTTTGTGTGCGCCGATATGGGCGGGACACGGATGTATGATCTTAAGCTGACCGGTCCGATCGGGCTTGTTGTCGGAAGCGAAGGCGAGGGCGTCAGCCGGCTCGTAAAGGAAAAGTGCGATTTTTCAGCAGCCATTCCGATGAAAGGCAGCATCGATTCTCTGAATGCTTCGGTCGCGGCAGGCATCTTAATGTATGAAATCGTACGGCAGAGGGGAATTTAAAAAAGCCGGGTACTTAGGATATGGGAATAATTTAAGCCGGCAGAGAGGAATCCGTTATTATGAAGAATCCTTCTTTTTCACCGGACAATGCTTCCGATTCGGAACTGGTGATCCTTGCCCACGGCGGAAATAAAGAAGCAGTCGACTGTCTTCTGGAGCGTTACAAGAAGCTGGTCCGCAAGCTTTCAGCAGCACGCTTTATTGCCGGAGGCGATCCCGATGATATCCTTCAGGAAGGCATGATAGGTCTCTATAAGGCGATACGGGATTTTGACCCGGAAAATGACAGCCAGACTTCTTTTTTTACCTTTGCTTCGCTGTGCATCAACCGTCAGATGGTAAATGCCATTGAAGCTTCACAGAGGCAGAAGAACAGGGCTCTGAATGATTCCGTCACACTGACAGAAGAAGAATGGGACAATCTTTCCGGAGAAAGCGAAAAAAGTCCTGAACGTATCGTGCTGGAACGGGAAGGCAAGGACGAGCGCCTGGAGAAGATACGTAAGTCCCTGAGCCTTATGGAGCAGGCTGTTCTGGATCTTCATTTGTCAGGTTATGATTACAGGGAGATTTCCAAGATGCTCGGTAAGCCGCCGAAGGCTATTGATAATGCCCTGCAGAGAATAAAGAAAAAGGCACGTGAGCAGATGTAAGATAAGGCGCGGCAGGATGCCCGCTGAACTTTTCGGAACCAGGTAAGTGCTGGGAGAAGAATGCCCGGGCTTTACGGATTATAGAAGATACAGTGAGGAGGCAGGTATGAGCGAGTATAAATTAATGAATGATGAGATGACCCTGACAGTTTCGACAAAAGGCGCGGAAATACGTTCTTTAAAGAAGAATACGGACGGACGCGAATATATGTGGCAGGCGGATCCCGCTTTCTGGGGCTGGACGGCTCCGGTACTTTTCCCTGTTGTCGGAGCTTTCAGGAACGGGGAATACCGTTTCGAGGGAAAAACCTATCATATGCCCCAGCACGGCTTTGCCCGCCGGAGTGAATTTGTCCATAAACCGGTGGAAGGAAGCGAACTCGGTTTTGTCCTTACGGAAAGTCCGGATACACTCAAAGACTATCCTTTTTGCTTTCGTCTGGAGGTCGGTTATACGCTTCAAGGACGGTCGGTCAATGTAAGATGGAGAGTTTTGAATACAGGAGAGGAAACGATGTATTTTTCCATTGGCGCCCATCCGGCCTTTAATTGCCCGCCGACGCAGGCCTGCAGGAAGAACGAATGCCTGCTTTCTTTTAATGCGCAGGATAAACTTACGGCCACGCTGCTCAACCTGAAGGTTGGAAATGTTTCCGATCAGACGATGGATGTTGCGCTTAAGGATGGCATGCTTCCGATTGCCGATGATCTTTTTGATATTGACACGCTGATTGTTGAGAACGGACAGGCCGGCGAAGTATCTCTTAATGCACCTGATCAGCGTCCTTACGTTACAGTTTCCTTTGATGCGCCGCTTTTCGGCGTCTGGTCTCCTTCAAAGGATGCGCCATTTGTCTGCCTGGAGCCGTGGTACGGCCTTGCGGATCATGAGAATTTTTCCGGAGACTTAAGCGAACGGAAATACGAACAGAGACTTGAACCTCAGGCGGAATTTACCGCTTCTTATAAAATCACGGTGGCATAAATAGAAATTTTGACTACTGTTAAGGCCAAAGAGCTGCCTGCGGGCAGAGGACTTCCGGGCCTCAGAGTAATCTTTTCTGATAAATGAAAACCGAACAAAAGCCCGGCCGGGAGATATCGTAAATCTCCGGGCCGGGCTTTTTGTATTTGTTTAATGCAGATTGATCTTATAGTATGCCGATTTTTTCGAGCTGTATCTTGTATGCAGGATTTTCGCTGACATTTCCTGAAATTTCATTGGAACAGAAATAATCCAGAGCAGCTTTCCGGCAGTGTTCGATATGTTTTTTCATTAAATCGGCGCTTTCTTCCAAGGGGTCTTTGGAAATCAGGCTTTCAAGAATTTCCGTGTGCTCCTGTGTCGCATCATGGATTTTCACCTGATTCTGTTTGCTGGCAATGACAATCCGCGTATTGTCATCGAAGACCTTGCGCATCATTTCAATGATGTAGTTATTGCCGCAGTGTTCAATGATGTAAAGATGCATCGCTGTATCGAGCCGAAAGGCATTGGAGATGTCAAGATCCTTGGCGGCAAATTTGTTCTTGAACATATTAAGATCGGCAAGATTCAGGTAAGGCGCCGCCATCTTGAGCGTGACTGGTTCTATTTCAATACGTGTCTGAAAGATCTGCATAACGTCGTTCATTGAGATATTGGTTACGTAAATGCCCTTTTTCGGCATGACCTGGAGATAGCCGTCTACTTCCAGCTTGCTGACAGCTTCCCGGACGGGCGTTCTGCTGACCCCATAATCGGCTGTCAGCTGCAGCTCATTTAAAATTGTTCCCGGCGGATAGACGCAATTGATGAGTTTTTCTTTTAAATCCTGGTAGATATTCGTTTTAAGTCCTTTTGTCTTTTCTTTTTTTTCAGCCATGACACCCCTCAACAATACATTCTGTTTCTGAAAAACTATTTGATGTATACAACATGGACAAATTATAGACTTTTTTTTAGAAAAGTCAATTATTAATGGCATAAGTTACAAAAATTTCTTTTTTATCCGTCTGTTTATGATAAAAAGAGTAAAAAAGACTAAAAAGGATCAACTGAAAAATGACTTTTGAACACTTTGATCATTAATCGGAAGCAAAAGGAGAGAAGAAATTATCCGGAATTTCTAATGTGATTCAAAAAAGTGCATAAATATTTGAATGCAAAATCGGTCAATATTAACTCTTGCACAGACTGGTATATGTGTTGTATACTACAGACATACAAGAAAGATACAGAAAAGGTACAAACAAAAGAAACAAATTAATGCACTGTGTAACGTTCATTCATTTTATTTTATTAAAAAGGGAGGAAGATTATGTTTAAAAAGATCGCAGCAGTATTACTTGCAGCAGCAACGGTTTTCAGCCTCGCAGGCTGCACGGCTACCAGCAGGACATCAGCAACGGCCTCAGGTACGACGGCAACAGCTTCAGGAACCACGGCAGCATCATCAGCGGCAGCCAGCAATAAGACGAAAAAGGATCCTTATACCGATAGTATTAAGATCGCTTACATTGCCCATGACTTAAGCACTCCGAACAATCAGGCGTGGCTTGAGGGAATTCAGAGGGAATGTGCTTCGTGGAGCAACATCGACGTGCAGTCTTTCAACGGAGAGAGTTCCGCTGAGACACAGGTTCAGATTATGTCGGATGTTATCAACCAGAAATTCGATGCCATTATTCTTCAGTGCTCTGACGGAACGGCACTGGCGCCGTCAGTCAAACAGGCGGAAGAAGCCGGTATCCCGGTTATCACCCTGAACCTGGATGCGGATACGATTCACAGCGCGCTTGTCATGGCTGTTGATTACGATGCAGGGCGTATGGTTGCTGACGAGATGGCCAAAGAAATGGGTGAGACGGGCAATGTCGTTATCATTCAGGGCGTCGCAGGACTGAAACGTACAGATAATCTGGAAAAAGGTTTCCGTGATACGCTTTCTTCCAAGTATCCCAACATGAAGATCGTTGATGCACAGTCTGCATCCTTTGAAAAAGAGACTGCTATTACGGTTATGAACAGCTTCATGCAGAGCCACAGCGATATCAAAGGCGTTTTCTGCATCAATGACGCTATGGCAGAAGGAGCGGCACTTGCAGCTCAGTCGGCCGGAAAAAAAGGCGAGATGTATATCTGGGGCGCTGACGGTGAGAAAGACGCGCTTTCTATGATTGAAAGCGGAGACATGGCGGGAACAATCTATACGAACAGCTGGGACGAAGGATCAACGGCTGCAAAGATTGCTCTTCTGATGGTCGGATCGGATTATAGCTCTTCTGTACTTACAGCCACGCCGCAGGTTATCATGGAGCCGGTTGTTGTTACAAAAGATACGGTTTCCAGCATCTCTCAGGAAGACCGCTGGTAAATCAAGTCCCGCTTTTACTTATGAAATCGGAATAATGATTCTGGAACCTTAATAATGAGTATTTTACAGTGGGCAGGTTGATGGGAACCTGCCCTTTAAAAAAGGAGTGAAAACGTGAAACAGACAACTGTCAGACATCTTATTTCACTGGGCATGCTGCTCGTGCTGATTGTTATGTTCTCAATCCTGAGCCCGTATTTCCTGAGCCCGGATAATCTTCTGGAGGTCGCACGCGATGCCTCTGTGGTAGGCATTATCGGTGTCGGAGTCACCTATGTAATTATTACAGCCGGAATCGATCTTTCGACGGGCAGTGCGATGGCCCTTGTCGGAATGACGATGGCTAATATCTATGCTTATACCGTATGGCCGATCTGGATCATGCTGGTATTCGGGATTCTCGTCGGCCTTCTGGCAGGTCTTTTCAACGGGTTTGTTGTTGCCAGGCTGCATCTTCCGGAATTTATTGCAACGCTCGCTACCATGGGGATTTACAGGGCCCTTACTTATGCCATTGCTATCCGGGATGCCGGAGGCGTCATACAGAGCCAGGCGATGACCGATTCGGGCTTTACGGCGCTCGGCGGTGCCGCAGGACCTGTTTACCTCGTAACGATTGCTCTGATTGCCGCGATTGTCATCGGCCAGATCGTTCTAAAATATACGCGCTTCGGGACGAACCTTTACGCAGTCGGCGCCAGCCAGAAAGCAGCAGCGCTCTCAGGTATTAATATTGCGAAAGTCAGGATCCTTGCTTATGTCGTTACCGGATTCTGCGTCGCGGTTGGCGCCATCTTTACAACAGCCCGTCTGCAGAGTACAACGGCTCTTCTGGGAGACGGTTTTGAATTTGATCCGATCGCAGCCGCTGTTGTCGGCGGCGTGGCCCTGTCCGGCGGCTCGGGCGACATCGTCGGCACACTGATCGGCGCTCTTTTCATGGCAGCCCTTGACAATGGCGTCCTGAAGCTTCATATGAATACCGCTTATCAGTATATCATTAAAGGCATTATCCTGATCCTCGTCGTCATGTTTGACGCCTGGTATAAAGGACGCATGGAAAAAGCAGCCCAGGAAAAGGGCGTAAAGGAGGCCGCGGCGGAAAATGAGTGAAAAAGGAGAAACGATTCTTGAGGCTAAAGAGATTTTCAAGGCCTTTTCCGGAGTTCCGGTTCTGCAGGGAGTTCATTTTGACGTAAGAAAAGGTGAAGTGCATGCCCTGATGGGAGAAAACGGTGCAGGAAAATCCACGCTGATAAAAATCATCACGGGCGTCTATTCGAAGGACAGAGGTTCGATTTTCTGGGAAGGAAAAGAAGTTGAAATAAACAGCTATAAGGACTGCCAGCGTCTTGGAATCGCCTGCATTTATCAGGAACTGTCCGTCATTCCGCCTCTTACCGTGGCACAGAATGTTTATCTCGGACGGGAACCGAAAAAGGGCGGTCTCATTGATTATAAGAAAATGAATGAAATGACGGCGGAACTGATTGCCCGTTACGATTTTCCTCTGAAGCCGGAGACCATTGTAGCTAACCTTGGAATCGGACAGCGCCAGCTGATTGAGATCCTGAAGGGACTTTCCTGCAATTCCAGGCTCCTGATCATGGATGAACCGACGGCCAGCCTTAGCGGAAAAGAGGCTGAAAGCCTTTTCTCCATCATCAACACACTGAGGAAGAACGGCGTTTCCATTATTTACATTTCCCACCGTCTTGAAGAGGTTTACCGTCTGGCGGACCGCCTGACAGTTTTAAGGGACGGAAAGAACGCGGCGGTCCTCGATCAGGCAGATATCCAGCCGCTCAGGGTCATAGAGCTTATGATCGGAAAAACTGTCGATGAATCGGCAGGTTCCAGTAAACAGATGCGTGTCAGTAAAAATGAAGTCAGGCTGGATGTCCGGGGACTTACGGACGAAACCGGGCGCTTCCGCGATATTTCATTTACAGCCCATAAGGGCGAGATCTTAGGCTTCGGCGGACTTATCGGGGCGGGACGCACAGAACTTGTACGAGCTATTTACGGTATCGATAAATTTAAGTCGGGAGAGGTATATCTGGACGGAAAGAAACTGAATCCGTCTCCCAAGAGAAGCATTAAGGCCGGATTTGGTTTCGTTCCTGAAGACCGGCGGCAGCAGGGTTTCATACCGCTGCTTTCCATCGAGAAAAATGTCGCTCTTACGAATTATGATATCGTGAAAAGGAACGGCGCGGCTATTTCGGATGCTTCCGAGCTCGCTATGTGCAAGGAAGCCATTAAGAAGATCGATATACGGCCGGCGGATCCGGAAAAGGCTGTCGGGCTTCTCTCAGGCGGGAACCAGCAGAAAGTGGTTCTCGGCAAATGGCTGATGCGCGATCTAAAAGTTCTGATTATCGATGAGCCGACAGCCGGCATCGACGTAGGCGCCAAGAATGAGATTTATGAGCTTCTTGAATCCCTGGCGAAACAGGGTGTTACGGTTCTTCTGGTTTCCTCGGATCTGCAGGAGCTTATCCGCGTGTCCCACCGCATACTTGTTATGCGCAAGGGCAGCATCGTGAAAGAATTTGATAAAGAAACGGTGACGCAGGCTATGGTTCTGGCCGCGGCACAGGGACTTGAAGAAAGCAAGGAGGCAGCATCATGAAAAAGAAAATCCAATGGGGAAAATTCAGTAAGCCGATGATCCTGGTCGCTTTTGTCATTATCCTGACGATCCTGCGGCCGGACAGCTTCCCTACTCTGGGCAATATTTCCAATGTGCTGTGGTCTGTGTCGGTATACGGCATTATGGTCTGCGGAACGATATTCGTTTTCCTCGTCGGAGGAATCGATCTTTCCATCGGATCTTTGTGCGGGCTTTCAGCGGTTGTTATTGTTAAGACCATCCACGCCTTCGGCGATACCGAAGGAGGCGTCGCCGCCGGTATCATGGCGGCACTCTTAGTCGGCGCCCTTGCCGGAGTGATCCACGGTTTTGTCATTACGAAATTTAAAGTCCCGGCTTTCCTTGTCACCTTTGCGACCTCGAGTATTTTTCTCGGGCTTTCCATGGTGCTGACAAACAACAAGATTATCAGCTGCCTGGGACCGGATCTTTTCACGGCCATCGGCATGATGAAGATCCTCGGCTTCCCGATTCCGATTTACGTCATGCTGATCATTGCTATTGTCAGCTGGTTCGTTCTCCGGAAGACGCCTTTTGGGCGTTACATGTATGCCATCGGAGGAAATCCGGCAGCGGCAAGGCTTTCCGGAATCAATGATACGGGTCTTACCTTTCTTGCTTATATCTTTTCCGGCATATCCACAGCTCTCGGGGGCATCGTGCTGGCTTCCATGACGCAGCAGTGCATGGCTTCAACCGGAAGCGGCTATGAAACAGAGGTTATCACGGCGGCCGTTATCGGCGGTGTGAGCCTTCTGGGCGGAGAAGGAACAGTTCCCGGCGCCATTTTCGGTGCTGTGATCATCGGTCTTTTGAACAACGGGCTCAACCTTATGAGCGTTCCGTCTACGGAACACGGTCTTGTTAAAGGCATCGTCATCATTGCGGCGGTTGCTTTCGACGCACTCCAGCATCAGGATCAGGCAAAAAAAGGTTTCAGTTTCTTCAGTTTCGGTAAATCAAAGAAGACAGCATGACGGAGGAAGCAGAATGAAAAAAATAGATGCACATCTTCATCTGGCGCAGATCGTGGCAGGATACTGCAGAAGAGGCGAGAGCCGGGCAATCGGAGGCGGACGCGCAGCCTGGGGGAACGGCGAGGAATTTCAGCTCTTCCCGGAAGGCTACGGAGATACACATTTTTATGCGGAACGGGCTCTGGAAATCATGCAGGAAAATGATGTCGAAAAGGCAGTTCTGATGCATGGCAGTCTTTACGGCTTCCAGAACCGTTACCATTACGAGGTCATGCAGAAATATCCGGATCGTTTCTGCGCTTCCTGTACCGTGGATCCATTTATGACGGATCATATGGCGTCTCTCGAGTACTTCCTCGGGGAACAGAAGTTTCATCTCGTGAAGTTTGAAATAAGCTCCGGCGGAGGTCTTATGGGCTGCCATGAGCCGTTCGACATCTCCGGAAGCCGGATGATGGAAATCTATAAAATGATTGAACGGTACAAGGGCGTCCTGGCGCTCGATGTCGGCGACATAACCATGCCGAGCCATCAGCCGATGTCTCTAGCCCGCATCTCGGAAGCCTGCCCAGGCCTTAAGATTACGGTCTGTCATCTTCTTGCTCCGATGCGTGAAAAGAAAAAGGAGTGGGAGCTGAGCCTTCAGCTCTTAAGCCGCGAGAATGTACGTTTCGATATCTCCTCGATGCCGAAGATTATGGATCCGGACCGTTATCCTTATCCGGAAACGCATGAATATCTTGCAAGAGCGAAAGAGATCCTGGGAGTCGGGAAGCTGATGTGGGGGACGGATGCGCCATTTGCGGCAACCAAAGATTCCTATGAGCATTTGACGGATTATCTTACGAAGGGCAGTGCATTTACGGAAAAAGAACTTGAGGACGTGTATTATAACAATGCCGCCGACCAGTATTTTTCATAAGGAGATAAAATGAAAAAATTCGTTTCGCTTTTCGGGGATACAACAGAAATTTTTAAGGAACTGAATGAACAAGCTTCAGCGTATGCGAAGGAAAAAGGCCTGGAATATGTCTGGGTTCCCCAGAACCCTTTCAATCAGGAGGAAGTCATCCGCGTTTTAAAAGATGCGGATGCCGGGCTTATCGATATTCAGACTTATGATGATGAAATATTCTCACAGATTAAGGAACGCTGCCGTCTTTTGATTCGTTTCGGGGTCGGCTTTGATCAGGTGAACCTTAAGGATGCGTCGAAAGAAGGCATCTGCGTGACGAGGACGACGGGAGCTAATGCACAAAGTGTTGCCGAGATGGCGCTTTCACAGATTCTGGCCTGTGCCCGTCAGCTGGAAAAAAACCGCAGGACGGTTGAGTCCGGCGTCTGGGTTAAGAATGTCGGTGTGGAAATTTCAGGAAAGACAGTCGGAATCATCGGCTTCGGTGCAATCGGAAAAAAGCTGGCCGGTCTTTTGAGCGGTTTTGCCTGCCGGATCCTGGTGTATGATCCGAATATCACCAAAGAGACCGAAGAGGAATACGGTGTCTCCGGAGTTTCTCTTGACGAACTGTACGAAAAGTGCGACGCTATAAGCATCCATGTACCGTATATCCCGGCAACGCATCATATGATAAACAAAGATGCTTTGAGTAAAATGAAAAAAACGGCGATTCTGGTCTGCACTTCCCGCGGTAATATTGTCGATGAAGAAGCTCTTTATGAAGCCCTGAAAGAAAACCGTATCCTGGGTGCGGGTCTGGATGTCTATGCGGATGAGCCCCTCAGCCCTTCAAATCCGCTGATCGGGCTTGACAATGTGATCCTGACCCCGCATGTTTCAGGACAGACATGGGATGCCCTCTGGGGCACGTACGAGAAAGCTATTGATATTGCGGCCGATTTTTTTGCCGGCCGTAAGCTTTCAAAAGCGGATTTATTAAATCCGGACTATAAAAACAATATTTGAGCCCGGATTATCGTGAAGTGTCGGAGCAAACCGAAAATTCCGGGTGCCGCAAGTTACTTTTGGCGCCCGCATTGTCTTTAATTTCAGAAAAACGGAGGCGTATGGCGTTTCCTTGCGGAGAGCGTGAGGAAACGCCATTAAAAAAATATGAAATATTATCTTGGACTGGATAACGGCGGAACAACAACGAAGGCCGCGATTTTTGATGAGACCGGAAATGAGATTTCGAAAGCCGGGATGTCGACGGCGATGCTTACTCCAAAGCCGGGCTATATCGAAAGAGATATGGAGGAAATGTGGCAGGCGAATGCATCCGTCATACGTGAAGCCATAGAAAAGGCCGGAATCGATGCGTCTGACATTTCCTGCGCCGCTGTATGCGGACACGGGAAAGGACTGTATCTTTGGGGAAAGGACGAAAAACCATGCGGCCGCGGTATCATTTCAACCGATAACCGCGCCTATGCTTATCCTGAAAAATGGAAAGCGGACGGAACCGAGGAAAAGGTATTCGCACTTTCGCTTCAGCACATCCTTTCGTGTCAGCCGGTCTCCCTTCTTGCATGGATCAGGGACAACGAACCCAGCCGTTATGCCAATATAAAATACGTTTTTGAGTGCAAGGATTATATCCGTTTCAGGCTGACAGGGGAAGCCGGAGCTGAACTTACGGATTATTCGGGGGCAAATCTTCTGAACCTCCATACCGGGAACTATGATAAAGAACTTCTGCGTCTCTTCGGGATCCCTGAAATTGAGGAAGCGCTTCCTCCTCTTTGTGCTTCGGATAAAATATGCGGCTATGTGACACAGGAAGCGGCTAAAGCCTGCGGGCTTAAGGAAGGCACTCCGGTTGCGGGCGGCATGTTTGACATTGATGCCTGCGCGGCGGGAGCGGACGTCCTCTGCCCGGAGAATATCTGCATGATTGCCGGAACCTGGTCCATCAATGAATATCCGGCCAGAAAGCCTGTAACGGACGGCAAAGTGCTTATGAATTCACTTTTTGCGCTCCCGGAATACTATCTTATAGAGGAGTCGAGCCCGACCTCGGCAGGAAATAACGAATGGTTTATCAGGCGGCTTCTTCCGGAACTTAAGGAAAATGAAAAGAAAGAGGGACGGAGCATTTACGATACCCTGAACCTCTGGGTGGATGAAATCGGTACAGAAGAGTTCGTTCCGGTATTCCTGCCGTTTCTTATGGCCTCCAATGTGCATCCGAATGGAAAAGCCGCTTTTATCGGCATGACGGCGAACCATACCAGGAAGCATCTGGCGCGCGCCGTTTATGAAGGCATTGTTTTTTCTCACCGCTGGCATTATGAAAAGCTTCTTTCGACGAGAGAGGATAAACCGAAACTTATTCGGCTGGCCGGAGGAGCAGCGCATTCATCGGTATGGACACAGATGTTTGCCGATGTCCTGAAGACGCCGGTTGAAACGGTTACAGCGGATGAGACAGGCGCGCTTGGCTGCGCCATCGCAGCGGCAGCAGCCGTGGGAGACTATCCTTCCATGGAAAAAGCCGCAGAAAAAATGTGCCGCATCGCAGGAAGAGTGGAGCCGAATCCGTCTGTCTATGAGGTATATGATAAAAAGTACGAACTTTACAAAGCTGCCATTGATTCACTGAATTCCTTTTGGGACAAGATGCAGAAAATGATGTGAAAAGCGACATGCGAAAGTAAC
>DCDB01000137.1 GCA_002316215.1 Lachnospiraceae bacterium UBA1066
AAGCGGCAGTAAAATAAAAGCGGCGGAAAGATAAAAGCGGCAGTAAAATAAAGCGCCGGAAAGATAGAAGCGGCAGTAAAATAAAGCGGCGGAAAGATAAAAGCGGCAGTAAAATAAAGCGGCGGAAAGATAAAAGCGGCAGTAAAATAAAAGCGGCGGCAAGATAAAAGCGGCGGCAAGATAAAAGGCAGTTAAGAAAAGGGAGATGCTAAAAAGATGAAACTTACAATGCTTGGCACGGGAAATGCCCTGGTTACGGAATGCTACAACACCTGTTTCCTTATCGAAGATAACGGCCAGTATCTGCTGGTGGACGGCGGGGGAGGCAACACGCTCCTTTCGCGTCTTAAGCGCGCAGGCGCCGATTGGAAAAATGTCCGGAATATTATTGTGACGCACAAGCATATTGATCATATTCTCGGGATCGTCTGGATGATGCGTATGATCCTCCAGTATATGAACCAGGGCGATTACGAGGGGGATGCCGTGATTTATGCCCACGCCGAGCTCATTGAACTTCTGACTGCGCTCGCGGGCCAGCTTCTCAAGAAGAAGGAGGCGGCGCTGATCGGCAAACGGCTTCACATGGTGGCGACGGCAGACGGCAGCAGTTACGATATCATCGGCCATAAGGTCACATTTTTTGACATCCACTCCACTAAAGCGAAGCAATACGGCTTCACGATGGAACTGGAAAATGAAGCCCGTGCAGAATTTCAAGAGGCCGGTGCAGGCAGCGAAATCCATGCAGAACTCCATGAGGCCTGTGCCGACAGCAAAATTCAGCCGGAAGAGATGAAGATTTCTTCATTTTCCGGAGAGAGGTTGACGTGCTGCGGCGATGAGCCTTACAATGAGCTGGAGGAAAAATATGCGCGCGGCAGCAAATGGCTGATGCTCGAAGCCTTCTGCCTCTACGGCCAGGCGGATATTTTTCATCCTTATGAAAAGCATCATTCGACGGTCAAAGAAGCATCGGAGCTGGCCGAGACCCTGGACGTGAAGAACCTGATCCTTTATCACACGGAGGACCGGAACATTAAAAACCGGAAGGAACTTTACACGAAAGAGGGAAAGGCCTATTATCACGGGAACCTCTGTGTGCCGGAAGACATGGAAACCTTTGAGCTGTGAAAGAGCGCCGGAACGGACAGGGATACCAAGAACTGAGAAGTAAGCGGACGAATATTAGAAAAAACTACGGAGGAATATCATGAGTAAACTCGGAAAGAAAAATAAGGCGTCAAAAGAAGCACAGGAAAAGCAGCTGAAGCAGCAGCTTGCAGCTTTGCAGAAGAAGCAGGCCAAGAAGAGAAGCAAATAAGGTGGATCTCAATCAGAATAGTGTATTGCATTTCGAAAATCGAAATTTAGCATGCTCTTCTGAGAGTGATGCATCTTGCCTTCAGGGCAAGATCATTTCAATAATCCATATATTCGGGATGAAGCAGAAAATCATAGACGTTCATCGTTAATATGCCTTCTTCGTTATAAGTTGGCTTCGGACTATCAGAAGTGATAATAAGCTTTCGGAATCCATCATCGATCTTCCGCAGCGGACGCTGCTCCTGTTTGATCTTTTCTTCGCTGTCCATCCGATAAGCCGACTGGATATAGTAGCGTTTGGATCCTTTATTGCAGACAAAATCCACCTCCAGCTGCCTGCGTTCCGGCCTGCCGTCGCTGTTCCTTTCTGAAATGCAGACGTTGCCGACATCAACCGAAAAGCCACGCATGCGAAGCTCGATATACAACACATTCTCCATACTGTGAGACGGCTCCTGCTGACGAAAATTGAGCCGTACATTACGCAGGCCGAGATCCATAAAGTAATACTTGAGGGGGGTTTCAAGATATGCCTTTCCCTTGATATCGTATCTCTGTGCGGATTCGATAAGGTAAGAATCCTCCAGATGGTCAAGATAGCGCCCGACGGTCGCCTGGGTAATTTTTGATTTCTTTACGCTCTTGAAGGTATTAACCAGCTTATTGGGATTGGTCAGGGAACCAATGGAGGATGAAAGGAAATCCAGGAGACTGTTCATTTCCTCAAGGCTTTTAATCTTGTACCGCTTCTTAATATCCTGTAAATAGGTTTCAGAAAAAAGGTTCTGCAGGATAGCAATTTTTTGCTCCTCATCGTCTGCCAGAACGACAAGCGGAATACCGCCGAATGTGATATATTCATTCCAACCGTCATATTTGTTGCCGTTATAGATGCTCATGAACTCAGAGAAGCTCAAAGGATACATATGAATCTCATCGCTGCGTCCGCCAAATTCGGTAATAATATCCTTTGAAAGGAACTTTGCATTGCTTCCGGTAACGTAGACATCCACATTTTTCATATCGGCAAACTCGTTGAGGACGCTTTCAAATTCCCCTAAAAGCTGGACTTCATCAAGGAGAAGATAATAGACGCCCTCATCCGTGATCTGCTGTTTTGCCCATGGCTCGAATACAGCGGGATCACGGTACTTTTTGTTGCTATACAGATCGAAAGCCATTTCGATGATATGGGTCTCATCCACGCCTTCATCCAGTAAGTGCTGCCTGAACAGGGTCCTGAGCAGAAAAGACTTCCCGCAGCGACGGATGCCCGTCACGACCTTTATCAAACCATTTTGCTTACGCCTGATAATTTTGTCCAGATAGTAGTCGCGCCGAATTATCTTTTCCATAATGTGCCTCCATATAAAAAAATAGTGCATTTGTATGTAATAATTTGTTATATTATATAAAAAAAAGTCATGCCGGTCAAGCTGTATAAAAAATAATTGCATCATTACGCAGAAATTTGTTTTATTGCCAATGGCCAATACATTATATGGTAAAGGATACATCGGTCTTTAAGATATTCCGGCCTGACATCTTAAAAAAATTTTTAGAATCCAGTTTATGTTGATATAACAATAGGTCTAAGTGGATCTTGAGGCTGCAAGATCTTTTTTTATGGATAAATTTTTAGCCAAC
>DCDB01000322.1 GCA_002316215.1 Lachnospiraceae bacterium UBA1066
GTGAATTCCGACCATGCCGTAAACCGTCTCGTCGAGTATAATCTTGTCCGTGAACTCGGCCGCGCTAAATTGCCAGGCCGTCCGATTCTTTTCGGAACGACCGAAGAATTCCTGCGCGAATTCGGTGTTTCGTCGAAGGAAGACCTGCCGGAAATCAGTCCCGTGAAGCTGGAAGATTTCAAGGCCGAGGCGGAGAATGAAGCGCGGATGAATGTAGACGTCTGAATCCTGTCAGAAGTACCCGGGCCTGCACCGAAAAACCCAGCCTTTAGCAAAATCGGATAATTTGCGGGGACTGTAACAGAAACGCCGGAATGTGGTTTCGAATGAAAAATTAACAGTTACGGGATTGTATCAATCGATATTATTTTACAGAAATCAGGTTGAATAAATGTACGGATTGGCGTACAATGTTCAAGATAGCGAAATTTTTGATTTTATAATCAGTGGAGGACATAAGATGAGTGACACACAAAGCGCAGCAGGCAATAGAATCGCTTCTTTGCTTGACGCAAACAGCTTCGTTGAGATCGGCGGACAGGTGACGGCCCGCAGTACGGATTTCAACCTTTCATCTGCAGCCACACCTTCCGACGGTGTAAAAACCGGCTACGGGACGGTTGACGGCAGCCTGGTGTATGTGTACAGTCAGGATGCTTCCGTACTTGGAGGCACAATTGGTGAAATGCATGCACGAAAGATTACAAATATTTACCGTCTTGCAAGGAAAATGGGAGCCCCGGTCGTCGGAATGATCGACTGCGGCGGCGTACGCCTTGAAGAATCGACGGATGCCCTGAATTCTCTGGGACGGATATTCAAAAGTCTTGCCATGACATCAGGAGTAGTTCCGCAGATTACAGCAGTATTCGGAAACTGCGGCGGCGGACTTTCCTTTATCCCGGCGCTTTCGGATTTTACATTTATGGAAAGCAGCAATGCAAAACTATTTGTTAATTCTCCGGATGCCATTGAAGGAAACAGTGCGGATAAGGAAGATAACCGCACGGCAGGATTCCAGAGCGAAAACGGAAATGTTGATTTTGTCGGAACGGCTGACGAAATCACGGCTGCCATGCGCAAACTGATCGGTTTCCTGCCTTTTAACAATGAAGACGAAGGAAGCGCAGTTCCGTGTACGGATGATTTGAACCGTACGTGCCCGGGACTTGCTTCGACTGTTTCCGACGCCGCGGATACCATCAGGGTGCTGGCGGATAACGGTGATTTCTTTGAAATTAAAAAAGATTTTGCGCCGTGCATGATAACTGGGTTTATACGCCTGAACGGTGCAACATGCGGTGTGGTTGCAAATCGCGGCGATGAAGAGACTCTTCGCGCCCGCGGAATTGAAAAAGCGGCAGATTTCATAAGCTTCTGTGATTCCTTCAATATTCCGGTCCTTACGCTTGCGAATGCTTCCGGCTATCACCGCTGCATGTGCACGGAAAGAATGACTCCGAAGACGGGCGCCCGCCTTGCCTATGCTTACGCAAGTGCAACGGTTCCCAAGGTCACAGTCGTGACAGGGAAGGTTTACGGGAGCGCTTATATCCTCATGGGCTCGAAAGCGATCGGAGCCGATATCGTCTATGCATGGCCGACGGCCGAAATCGGAACAATGGATGCCGCCGCAGCTGCAAAAATCATGAACGACGGAGCGGATGCGGACACTATTAAAGCTGCTGCAGAAGAATACGGCAAGCTTCAGCTGGGAGTCACTTCCGCAGCACGCAGAGGGTATGTGGATACTATTATCGAAGACGCGGATACAAGGAAATATGTTATCGGTGCTTTCGAGATGCTTTACACGAAGAGGGAAAACCGTCCTGATAAAAAGCACGGCACGGTTTGAGAAAGGCGGACCTGAATGAAGAAAATTAAAAAAATGGCATTTGCCTTTCTCTGCATTCTTACGGCATCTTTCCTTTTTACGGGATGCACTAAGACTTCGACGCAGGAAGAGGCGGAAGCCCAGGCAGGCATAAAGGCCGCAAACCTGAAGAGTATTGAGACTTATACACAGAATCAGTTTGCTCAGGTCATGACTAACAATACTTATGAGACCTTTGAGCAGTATGTGCAGGAGCAGGGACAGGTATTTATCACCTACACCTTTGACAATGATTTCGGGAACCGCTGGAAGGCTTTTGTCGATAAGCACGGAGAAGTCCAGAAAGCAGCCGTTGACCAGACGCTTAAGACGGATACGGGCTATACGAGCCGTATTATTCTTACGGGCGAAGACGGAAACCAGATGGCGCTTACGATTACCTACGATAAGACATCCAAACCGGTGTCTACGGCTATCGCGGATTATTCTGACGATACGAAAATAAGCCTCGGCAGTAAACTTGCGACAGCCGGGACACATACCCTGATCGGCATGGGAACTGTTTTCATCATGCTGATAGTGCTCTGCCTGCTCATAAGCGGATTCAGGCTCGTCGGCGGGATACCTAAGAAGAAATCGGAGCCGGCGCCATCGGTTAAAGCGGCAGCTCCGGCGGCAGTTCCTTCTGCAGCAATTATAAAACCGGAAGAGAATCCGGAACTTGCGGCAGTTATCGCGGCGGCAATCGCTGC
>DCDB01000376.1 GCA_002316215.1 Lachnospiraceae bacterium UBA1066
CCGGCTATGTCGGCGAGGACGTTGAGAATATTCTTCTCAAGCTGATCCAGGCGGCCGACTATGACATTGAACGTGCTAAACGCGGTATCATTTACATCGATGAAATTGATAAGATCGGGCGCAAGTCTGAAAATGCCTCGATCACGCGCGATGTTTCGGGAGAGGGCGTTCAGCAGGCACTGCTTAAGATCGTTGAGGGAACCGTAGCTTCCGTGCCTCCGCAGGGCGGAAGAAAGCATCCGCAGCAGGAGTTTATCCAGATCGATACAACGAATATTCTCTTTATCTGCGGAGGCGCCTTTGTCGGCATCGATAAGATTATTGAGACCCGTATGGATACGAAATCCATCGGCTTCGGCGCGGAAATAAGGAAAGAAGAAAAAGAACGCAATGTCGGGGAAATCCTGAAAAATGTCATGCCGGTAGATTTTGTCAAATACGGCCTGATCCCGGAATTTATCGGCCGCGTGCCGATTGTCGTTTCCCTGGACGGCCTCAATGAAGAGGCCCTCATACGCATTTTAAAGGAACCCAAGAATTCCCTTGTCCGTCAGTATACGAAGCTGTTTGAGATGGACGGCGTCCGTCTTACGCTGACGGAAGATGCATTGAAGGAAATAGCGCATGAATCTGTCGTACGCAAAACGGGAGCCCGGGGACTCAGGTCTATTATGGAGAAAACCGTCATGGATTCCATGTACCATGTTCCTTCGGATCCTACGATTACGGAATGTATTATTACAAAAGAATCTGTTGACGGAAAGGAAAAGCCCAGGCTTATCCACGGAGAGGCCGTTGCCCTTCCGGAAAAGAAAAAAGCCGGCACCCGGAAAGATGAGAAAACGGATGTCGAGACTGCCTGACAGCTGCGAGGTATTATATTGAGTAAAAACCAAATCGAAACGATCCCGGCCGTGGCTCTTCGGGGAACGGCTATTCTGCCGGGGATGGTTGTGCATTTTGATATCAGCCGCATAAAGTCCGTCCTCTCCGTCGAGAAAGCCATGAAATCTGACCAGCGGGTCTTTCTTGTTGCGCAGAAGGACGCCGATACGGAAGAACCCGGAGCAGAGGACGTTTATGCTATCGGCACGATCGCCAAAATCAGGCAGGTCGTCCGGATCCAGAAGGATATGCTCCGTATTCTCGCCGAAGGACTTGAACGGGCGCAGCTTTCTGCCTTTGAAGATGACGGAGAAGCCGGGAATCTGGAAGCGGAGATAACGACTTTTACAGAGGACAAACCGTTTCCGGAAAATGAATCGGAAGCGAGAGTGCGCAATCTGAAGGAAAGTTTTAAACGCTACTGTGAAGAGAACCCCAATATCAGCCAGGAGCTTTCTGAACGAATCCTTGAGATAAACGAAATCGGACGCCTGGAGGATCAGATCTCCATCAATCTTCCGCTGCCCTTTGAGAAACGGCAGAGTCTTCTTTCCGCGGTCACGCTCAGGGAACGCTATGAAACCTTAAGCGTTCTTTTGGAAAATGAAATTTCTGTTCAGAACATCCGGCATGAGCTTCAGGCAAAAGTAAAGGAGAGGGTTGACAAGGGTCAGCGGGAATATATCCTGCGTGAGCAGATGAAAGTAATCAGGGAAGAACTCGGAGACGATACGACGGTTACGGACATCGACAATTTCCGTCTGGCCGCGAAGAAGCTGAAGGCTTCCCGCGACATAAAGGATAAGATCCTGGAAGAAATCAACCGTTTCCAGAACATCGGCACGCAGTCTCCGGAAAGCGCCGTTCAGCGCGGCTATATCGAGACCCTCCTGGCCCTTCCGTGGGACAGGGCGAGCAAAGACTCCGACGATCTTGCGAAAGCGAAAAAGATACTGGAGCGGGATCATTACGGGCTCGAAAAGGTTAAAGAACGCGTACTGGAATTCCTTGCGGTCCGTCAGCTTACAAAAAAAGGCTCAAGCCCGATTCTCTGTCTGATCGGACCTCCGGGTACGGGCAAGACTTCCATCGGCCGATCTATTGCCGAGGCTCTGGGCAAGAAATATATCCGGCTCTCTTTAGGCGGAGTCCGCGACGAGGCGGAAATCCGCGGGCACAGGCGCACCTATGTCGGTGCCATGCCGGGACGCATCGCGGCCGGGCTTAAAAAGGCCGGCGTTAAAAATCCTCTGATGGTTCTGGACGAGGTCGATAAGGTCAGTGCCGACTACAAGGGAGATACGGCTTCCGCGCTTCTTGAAGTGCTGGATTCCGAACAGAACAGCCATTTTGAGGATCATTATGTCGAGCTGCCGATTGACCTGTCTGAGGTGCTTTTTATTGCCACAGCCAATGACGCTCAGACGATCCCGAGACCGCTTCTTGACCGCATGGAGATTATCGAGATCTCTTCCTACACGGAAAATGAAAAGATGCATATTGCCAAGGAGCATCTGATCCCGAAGCAGAAAGCCGCAAACGGCCTTAAGGAAGAGCAACTTTCGATAAGCGACCGCGCGCTTTCCGATATGATCACGAAATATACGAAGGAAGCCGGCGTCCGCGCCCTGGAGCGTCAGATCGGCGATATCTGCCGTAAGACCGCCCGCCGCATTCTCGAGAAGCATGAGATGAAGGTGGCGGTTACCGAAAAGAACCTGGCTTCATTTTTAGGAAACGAACGCTACATGGTAAATCCGGCCAATGCAGAGGATGAGATCGGTATCGTCCGGGGGCTTGCATGGACGGCTGTAGGAGGAGAGACGCTGCAGATTGAGGTCAACCTGATGCCGGGAAAGGGTGATTTTCTGCTTACGGGCCAGCTTGGCGATGTCATGAAGGAATCGGCGCAGGCCGGCATCAGCTATATCCGTTCCATTGCCGACCGCTATAAGGTGGAGGAGGATTTTTTCCAGAAGCATGATATCCATATCCATATTCCGGAGGGTGCGGTTCCGAAAGACGGTCCGTCGGCCGGGATCACGATGGCAACGGCCATGATTTCCGCTATTACGAAAACGCCGGTGCATGCGGATGTTGCCATGACGGGTGAAATTACCCTGCGCGGGCGCGTTCTGCCGATCGGGGGACTAAAGGAAAAACTGCTTGCGGCAAAGAAAGCCGGCATCCGCAAGGTGCTGGTTCCGGAGCTGAACAGGAACGATATTAAAGAAATTTCGCGTGAAATCACGAAGGATCTGGAAATTGTCTATGTTTCCGGAATGGACAAGGTTCTGGAGGAAGCACTGGCCGGGTAAGCGGGGGTTCCGCCTCAGGAATTCCATGGCATATTTTCTTCA
>DCDB01000311.1 GCA_002316215.1 Lachnospiraceae bacterium UBA1066
CTGCAGGAAGCGAAGAATAAGAGAATGGCAGAGATTCCGCCGGGAACCAGGTATGAGAGAACGGCTGGAATCCCGCCGGAATGGAAAAGCACCGAAAAGTGTCTGCTTTACGCCGGCACTTTAGTGTGGTAGAATATTGCGTATGTTAGCGATAATTGATTATGATGCAGGAAATATAAAAAGTGTAGAGAAGGCGTTTGAGAAGCTCGGGCAGAAGGTGGAGATCACCAGAAGTCCCGAGAAGATCTTAAAGGCCGATCGCATTGTGCTTCCCGGCGTCGGGAACTTCGGTGACGCTATGGGAAGACTTGATTCTTACGGCCTTACGTCCGTTATCCGCCAGGCGGCGGAGGAGCAGATACCGGTTCTCGGCATCTGCCTGGGTCTCCAGCTCTTTTTCGAAGGAAGCGAAGAAAGCGGCGGCATTCCGGGCATAGGGCTTCTGAAAGGGAAGTGCCTGCGGTTTTCAGAACGTCCGGGCTATAAGATCCCTCAGGTCGGCTGGAATTCCCTTCATTTACAGCATATGGGAAGGCTTTTTTACGGCATACCGGAAGGCGCGTATGTCTATTTTGTGCATTCTTTTTATGCGAAGGCCGAGGACGAACGCTGCGTCAAAGCGACCTGCGATTATACCAATGTTGTCGACGCATCCGTGGAATCCGGCAATGTTTTTGCCTGCCAGTTCCATCCCGAGAAGTCAGGCGATGTCGGCCTGCATATCCTGAACAATTTCCTTCAGATTTCCCGAGGGGGTAAAAAGCCATGCTGACGAAAAGGATTATCCCGTGTCTGGATGTGGACTGCGGGCGTGTCGTCAAGGGCGTTAATTTCGTAAACCTGACGGATGCCGGGGATCCTGTCGAAATAGCCGCGGCGTATGACCGCGAAGGTGCAGATGAACTTGTTTTTCTTGATATTACAGCTTCTTCCGACAATCGTATGACGGTCGTCGACATGGTCGGAAAAGTGGCTGAGCAGGTATTTATTCCTTTCACGGTGGGCGGCGGAATCCGTTCGGTTGCCGATATGCGGCGTATTCTGCGTGCGGGAGCGGACAAGGTTTCGGTCAACACGGCGGCCATCGAAAATCCGGGGCTTATTCGTGAGGGAGCCGAGAAGTTCGGACGTCAGTGTATCGTCCTTGCAGTGGATGCGAAGAAGAAAGCGGATGGCAGCGGCTGGACGGTTTATAAGAACGGCGGTCGGAATGATACGGGACTTGATGCCGTGGAGTGGGTGAAGAAGTCGGTAGAGCTTGGCGCCGGTGAAATCCTGCTGACATCCATGGACCGCGACGGGACGAAAAACGGCTATGATATCCTGCTTACAAAGGCGATTTCGGAAGCGGTCGGTGTTCCGGTGATTGCCTCCGGAGGTGCCGGGAAGCTGGAAGATTTTCATGAAGCCCTGACAGACGGCGGCGCGGATGCCGCTCTGGCAGCTTCGCTTTTTCATTATAGGACACTCACCATCCGTGAAGTGAAAGAATACTTAAAAAGGACAGGCGTACCTGTGCGGCTGTAAGGAAACGCAGGAACAGCATTTTTAAGGAAAGGCAGCTTTACAGGCACAGAGACTTTTGCCGCAAAAGGCAGTTTTACAGGCACAGAGTCTTTTGCTGCAAAAGGCAGCTTTACAGGCACAGAGACTTTTACTGCAAAAGGCAGTTTTACAGGTACAGAGTCTTTTGCTACAAAATGCGGTTTTATATATGCAGAGCGTTCCGCAGAAAAGTTCAGGAACAGAAACCTTAAGAAGGAAGTGACAGTGCATGGCGATTACCGGAGCATGGCAGGCGGCCCTGAAACCGGAATTTGCGAAGCCGTATTATGCGAAGCTTTATAAGACGGTGCTAAATGAATATCGTTCACGGGAAATTTTTCCGCCGAGCACGGATATCTTTAATGCTTTTGCATTTACGCCTCTTGACGATGTCAAAGTGGTCATCCTGGGACAGGATCCCTATCATGAACCGGGGCAGGCGAACGGGCTTTGCTTTTCGGTTCACAAGGACGTGACGGTTCCCCCTTCGCTGGTTAATATTTACAAAGAACTGCATGACGACTTAGGCTGTAAAATACCTGATAACGGGGATCTTACAAAATGGGCAGGAGAAGGCGTCCTGCTTCTTAATACGGTTCTTACCGTTCGCGCCCATCAGGCGAATTCCCACAAGGGAATCGGCTGGGAAGAATTTACGGATGCTGCCATCAAGGTTCTTGCAGCGCAGGACCGGCCGATGGTGTTTATATTATGGGGGACGCCCGCAAGGCGGAAAAAGTCGCTTATTTATAATCCGAAGCATTTTATTGTTGAATCCCCGCATCCGAGCCCTCTTTCTGCCTATAACGGTTTCTTCGGCAGCAGGCCATTTTCAAAAACGAATGAATATCTTGTGAAATGCGGACTTACGCCGGTTGACTGGCAGATTGAAGACGTATAAGCCGATAGAAATTTTTTGATAATATGGAAGGAATCGAGGAAAAGAAAAGCTATGCCGGATACAAAAAAGGCAGTCGTTAAACAGGCGGCATTCCTGATGGCAGCGCAGATGATCAGCAGCGTCATCAGTCTTCTCTACAGAACGCCCCTGCATCTTATCATGGGAGATCTGGGAGACGGATATTATTCCATGGTGTACGACTGGTACACAATTATCCTCCTGATTTCTTCTTACAGCATTCCTTCTGCGGTTTCCAAGGTCATGGCTGAGCGTTTGGCAAGGAAAGAATATAAGGATGCGCAGAAGGTTTTCCATGCGGC
Source organism: Lachnospiraceae bacterium UBA1066 (assembly GCA_002316215.1). Taxonomy (GTDB): domain Bacteria; phylum Bacillota; class Clostridia; order Lachnospirales; family Lachnospiraceae; genus Chordicoccus. The sequence continues at coordinate 2,767 of DCDB01000311.1, forward strand.
CCTTATTTATGTGGCTATTGTCGGCGGTGTCGGAGCGCTTCTTGCTTATTTCGGTGCACCGCTCTTTCTTTCGACGCAGCCGGACGCCGTCCTGGCGCTTCGCATCCTTGCGCCGACGATCCTGCTTTCCGGATTCTTAGGTTCTCTCCGCGGTTATTTCCAGGCACAGAATACGATGATGCCGACGGCTATATCACAGGTCGCCGAGCAGGTTGTAAATGCGGTTATGTCTGTTCTTGCCGCATGGCTCTTTACGCGTGCAGTGCTTGGAGACGATAATCTGGTCGGAAAATTCGGTGCCGCGGGCGGCTGCCTCGGTACGGGAGCAGGCGTTGTGACCGGCATTATCATCATGCTGGTTATTTACGGAATCAATAAGAGAACCATTAAAAAGAGAATCAGCCGCGACCGTACCGGCAAAGATGAAACTTACGGTGAAGTGTTCAAGGTCATCCTTCTTATGGTAACGCCGATTATTTTTGCGACCTTCATTTACAATGTCTCGGCGAATTTCAACCAGCTCATCTACACAAATCTCATGACGGCGCGGGGTGTTTCCGCCAAGGATATAGCCAGCCAGTACGGCCTTTTCGGCTATCGCTTTAAGCCGATTATCAATATCCCGGTTGCGCTTGCCTCCGCGACTTCCACAGCTCTTATACCGGCCGTGGCGGCTTCTATGGGCATGAATAAGCGCAGCGAAGCAGCAGGGAAGATCGATGAGTGCATCAAGCTTTCCATGTTCATTGCCATTCCTTCTGCTGTCGGCATGTGCATTCTTTCCTATCCGGCCATAAGGCTTCTGTATCCGACCGGGGATGTGCAGTCCGCCGCTGTTCTGCTGTCTTTTGGCGCTGTATCAGTTGTTTTTTACAGCCTTTCGACCGTGACGAACGGTGTACTGCAGGGTCTCGGGCATCCTTCCGTTCCTGTCCGGAATGCCGCGATTGCACTGGGTGTCGATATTGCGTCCGCGTTTCTCTTTGTCGGAGTCCTGAATATCGGGGTCTTCGGAATCCTTTTGGCGACTGTGCTGTATTCATTTACCGTTATGACGTTGAACGGCATGGCTGTGAAAGGCTACATCGGCTACGCGAATAAGCTGAAAAAGAATTTCTTTATCCCGCTCGAGGCGGCCGGAGTCATGGGCGTGGTCATCGGCGTCCTGTACTGGGTACCGGCGCTCATTCTTAAGAAATTCTTCGCACGTTTGATCGTGAGCGACCTTTGGACAGTTGTAGTTGTTATTGTCGGAATTTTGGTTTATATTGTTGCTTATACGCGGCTGGCCGGCCTTTCAGATGATGAGATGCGGCGCCTGCCGATGGGGACGCGGCTTTTGTCCCTTCTTCGTAAAATGAAACTCAGATGACAAGGAAGGAGATAGTAAAGTTGGGCGAGAAAAAATTAATGCTTGGAAATGAAGCCATTGCGCGCGGCGTTTATGAAGCCGGTGTCAAGGTGGCGAGTGCATATCCCGGAACGCCTAGCACGGAAATCAGTGAGAATCTGGTTCAGTACAAGGACAGCCTTTACTGCGAATGGGCTCCGAATGAGAAAGTAGCTGCGGAGGTTGCCTTCGGCGCTTCGGTTGCAGGTGTACGTTCTTTTGCCTGCATGAAGATGGTGGGCTTTAATGTCGCGGCTGATCCGGTCTATTCCATGGCTTATACGGGTGTTAACGGGGGCATGGTCATTACGGTGGCGGATGATCCCGGACTTTACAGCTCCCAGAACGAGCAGGACACGCGTGCAGTCTGCCGCGCGGCTCAGGTTCCGGTTTTTGAGCCTTCGGATTCCCAGGAAGCAAAGGATTTCGTCAAAACCGCTTATGAGATCAGTGAAAAATATGATAAGCCCGTGGTTCTTCGGACAACGACGCGTCTTGCGCATTCCCAGGGGCTTGTGGAGCTTTGCGACCGCACGGAAAATGCAGATAAGCCTTATGAGAAGAATCCTGCCAAATGGGTGATGCTTCCGGCCAATGCCATTAAGAGACACGTGATTGTAGAAGATGAGATGGCAGCACTTGCGGAAGCCGCGAACACGCTTTCTGTCAACAAGGCGGAATATAATGACACGAAGATCGGTTTCATTACAAGCGGAATTCCTTATACTTATGTAAAGGAAGCCATGCCGGAAGCCTCTGTTTTAAAGCTCGGGCTCGTATATCCGTTACCTAAGAAACTGATTGAGGAATTTGCCTCTAAAGTGGACCGTATTATCGTTTTCGAGGAGCTGATGCCCCTTATTGAGGATCAGCTGAAGGCCTGGGGCATTGCATGCGAAGGCAAGGAGCTTTTCAGCCGGATCGGCGAATATTCCGCAAATATGATTAAGGAGAAGGTTCTGGGACAGAAGATTGATGCGCAGGCTGCGAAAGATATTCCAAACCGCCCGCCGATTCTCTGCCCGGGCTGCCCGCACAGGAGTACCTTCTGGGTTATCAAGAAGCTGAAGCTGCATGCGGCCGGCGATATCGGCTGCTACACCTTAGGAGCGGTTCCGCCTCTTTCGGTCATCGAAACGACGCTTTGCATGGGATCTTCCATTTCCTCCCTGCACGGCATGGGCAAGGCGCGCGGAAAAGAATACCTGCATGACTGGGTCTGCGTCATCGGTGATTCGACCTTTATGCATACAGGCGTCAATTCGCTCATGAACATGGTTTATAACCAGAGCACCGGCACTGTGATTATCCTGGACAACCGTACGACAGCTATGACGGGCCATCAGGATAATCCGGCCACCGGCGTGACTTTGATGGGTGATACGGTTCCGGCGATAGAGTTCGAGAAGTTCTGCCGCGGTCTCGGTATTGAAAATGTATTTACGGTGGACGCTTTCGATATCAAGGCGCTCGAAGAGAGGCTGAAGACAGAAGCTGCAGCGGATCATCTTTCGGTTATTATCGCTAAAGCACCCTGCGCGCTTCTAAAATCCGCACGTTCGAAGAAAAAATGTGAAGCGATTCCTGAAAAATGCAAACATTGCGGCGCCTGCACGCGTCCGGGCTGCCCGGCTCTGACGAAGAATCCGGACGGCACGATTTCAATTGACGATACGATGTGCAACGGCTGCGGCCTCTGCCGTCAGCTTTGCCCGTTTGATGCAATCCGGGAGGTGAACGCATAATGAAAACAAAGAATATCATGATCGTCGGCGTCGGCGGACAGGGAACACTGATTGCCAGCCGTATCCTGGGAGGAATCGCCCTGCATGCCGGCTATGATGTCAAGCTTTCGGAGGTTCACGGCATGGCGCAGCGCGGAGGTTCCGTCGTGACCTTTGTGCGTTACGGCGATAAAGTCGCGGAGCCGATTGTCGAGCCCGGATGCGCAGATGTCCTGATTGCCTTCGAGCGGCTGGAAGCAAAGCGATATGCGCATTTTCTCGCTCCGGACGGTGTCCTGATTGTCAATGACCAGAGAATCGATCCGATGCCGGTTATCATCGGCACAGCCGAATATCCTGAAAATATTCTCGAGGAGATCGGAAAAAACCACACGGTTTATAAAGCGGATGCAATGTCAATTGCCAAGGAGCTTGGAAATCCGCGCTGCTTCAACGTTGTGATTCTCGGTATGGCTGCGCGCCATATGGACTACAAGGTAGAAGACTGGCACAGTGTCATCGAGAGCACAGTAAAGCCGTCAACCGTGGAAATCAACAAGAAAGCATTTGACGCAGGGTATAATCTTCATTGAGATTAAATTTCCTTTTTTGCGGCAGGAGCTGTTGCTTAAGAGTATCATAATGAAGGAAATCTTCTGGAATTTTGATTACATAACCGATAATCGTATTATTGGTGAATATATAGCCGGTAAAAGCATAACTGTGGATATATAACCGGTAGAAGTATAACTGTGAATATATAACCGGAAAAGTATTTACTGTGAAAATTAGTTGACTTTGCTGCGTTAAAGCGTTACACTTTAAACCATAAAATTCTGCCCGGACAGAATTTTATGGTTTTTTTATACTAATTATTTATACTATATAAATTGCGGGAGGATGTTATGGCTGTAAAGGTTTTGATGCTTGTGATCTTTTTTGTGGTGATGATTGCTGTAGGCTGGTACTCGAGGCATCAGGCGAAGACGGTGGACGGCTTCGTTCTGGGAGGAAGAAATGTCGGGCCGTGGCTTTCGGCGTTTGCCTATGGGACTTCTTATTTTTCCGCCGTTATCTTCGTCGGATATGCCGGACAGTTCGGCTGGAAATACGGTCTTGCTTCGACATGGATCGGCATTGGAAATGCAGTGATCGGCAGTCTTCTTGCCTGGGTGGTCTTAGGACGCCGGACACGTATCATGACGAAATCTCTGCATGCCGCGACGATGCCTGCATTTTTTGAGAAAAGATATCACTCCAAGTCCCTGAAAATCGTGGCGTCGGTTATTATTTTCGTTTTTCTTGTTCCCTATACAGCATCGGTTTACAACGGCCTGTCCAAGCTTTTCAATCTGGCCTTTAATATTCCGTACGTCTGGTGTGTTGTCGGAATGGCAGTTCTGACCTGCGTGTATGTCCTTCTCGGCGGTTACATGGCTACAGCCTGGAACGATTTTATCCAGGGAATTATCATGCTGATCGGTATATGCTGTGTCATCGGCGCGGTCTTAAGCGGTCACGGCGGCTTTATGTCCGCCGTCCGTCAGCTGGCTGAAATCCCGAGCGATAACCCGCTTACACAGGGACAGCCGGGAGCCTTTGCTTCATTTTTCGGAACGGATCCGGCCGGCCTTCTGGGCGTTGTCATACTGACCTCTCTCGGGACCTGGGGATTGCCGCAGATGGTTCAGAAGTTCTATGCAATTAAGTCGGAAAAGGCGATTGCGACAGGAACGGTTATATCAACGGCTTTTGCGGTCGTTATTGCGGGCGGCTCGTATTTCTTAGGCGGCTTCGCAAGGCTTATTGATGCGTCACAGGTTACGAAGACGGCCGCGGACGGCACAGCCAGTATCATGTACGATTCAATCATGCCGACGCTTTTAAAAGATCTTCCGGATCTTCTTATGGGCATCCTGATAGTTCTTGTCATGAGTGCGTCGATGTCGACGCTTTCGTCTCTTGTTCTTACCTCCAGTTCGACGTTCACGCTGGATTTCTTAAAAGGCGCTGTTTTTAAGGAAATGAAAGAAAATACGCAGCTTCTGTTCCTGCGTATCCTCGTTGTGGTTTTCATCGTGCTGTCAGTCGTCCTTGCTATCAACCCGCCGACTTTTATCGCCCAGCTCATGGGTATTTCCTGGGGTGCTTTGGCCGGGGCTTTCCTCGCTCCGTTTATGTATGGCCTCTATATGAAACGCGTGACGCCGGCGGCTGTATGGGCTTCTTTCATTTTCGGAGTCGGTTTTACGGTTTTAAATATCTTCACGAAGGCAGTTAACCCGATTAACGCCGGAGCAATCGCGATGCTCGGCGGACTTATCATCGTGCCGCTTGTCAGCCTTATTACGCCGAAAATGGACAAGGCAGAGGTTGAGGGAATCTTCAGCTGCTACGATACGGAAGTGGAAACCAAAGTGAAGAACATCCTGCCGGAAGAGACAGAGGAAACACTGGGGTAAGAAGTATATTCTGTCGGAAGGGACGGAGGAAACACTGGGGTAAGAAGTATATTCTGTCGGAATGGGCGGAGAAAACACTGGGGTAAGAAGCATATTCTGCCGGAATGGGCGGAGGAAACACTGGGGAAAAAGAATACCTTAGTGTAAGAGAAAGAAGAAATATTGGCATAAGAGTCATTTTTTCGACATAAAAATTGAGATAAGAATCAGAAGTTCGAAAATACGCCAGGCAGGGAAAGAAGATTTCCTGTTTGGCGTATTTTATGGGAGTACAATAACCTTATACTGCTTCAAATGGTTATTCTTTGAAAAATTCACAGACTTATCTGCTACAGTAGATACCTGTCAGGCCTTCTGCTCCCGGTACGGGTCGTCACTGATGTTGGCGCGTTCGTAGGAATTCGGGAATCTGGATCTCATTTTATAACCGTTGGAGGTGATTTTGGCAACTTGGGTTCCGAGGTTATCCGTGATGTCAACTTCATAGAAATTTGTCCTGTTTCCTTCGGTGATGCATTTTGCTTCGGCGAAAAGTTTTTCGCCCTTGGCGGCATTAAGGAAGCTGATCTGGCTTGCCAGCGTTACGGTGAGCGGACGGTCAAAGTTTGCGGCTACAGCGAAGGCGAAATCTGCCATCGTGAAGAGAACGCCGCCCATGACGGTGTTTGCAGCGTTCAGGTGCCGCTGCTCAATCTTAAGAGAAACGACAGCATGGTGCAGCGATACTTCTTCGATTTCAATTCCCGTCGTAGAAGTCGCATATACATCATGTTTGAAGAATTCTTTGGCTCTTTCCAGATTTGTCATTTTAATCCCCGCTTTCACAATCCCTGCTTTGGTTGTATAATGGGGCGCAGGGCTTTCTGAATATTTTAACACATTTGGAAGCTAAATGGCAGTCGCCTTGACGATGTTGCTCACAGTTCAGAGTTAGTTATGGGACGAGATTTTTGAAAGTTCGGAATTACCCGTAAAGTTGGAAGAAATCAAGGCTTTACGGGAGTCCCGAGCGCAGGAACTCCGGCAGGAGTCCGGGATTACCCGTAAGAGGGAAAGAAATTAAGATTTTCGGGTAGCCCGGGGTCTGGGACATCCGA
>DCDB01000147.1 GCA_002316215.1 Lachnospiraceae bacterium UBA1066
TCGCTCCTGATCCGGGGATGGTATCTCGTACGCATTTCCATAATTCCTGATATATTTTTCCTTCACGCCCGGGAAATGAAGATCGAGCTGTTTATAGAAGTATTCCCGGTTCCCCTCACGCAGCGTCACGCCTATGCCCCATAGAATTATCCCATATACCTTTGCCTCGATACAAAGATCAAGCAGTCCTATGATTCCTATCATCCTGTACAGTTTCACCAGCATTCCTCATTCAAAAATATAATAGCATTATAACATGGCACCTATATGTCGTGTATATATTGAAATTCTCAGGGAATCATGTACAGTTTTGACATGGCTGCAACTTCCCGTTTTTCAAGACCGTTTCAATGTGGAATTTAAGTCCGGCGTAAGCGTGGATATTATAGAATAAGAGCAAGCTGCCTCTGGGATTAACCATAAGGGCGCTTGCTCTCTTTTATAATTGACCAATTGATTGTTCTTATCAGGAAATATAAGTGATCTTGTCCTGATTCCATTTGTTTTTCGGTTTCACATTTTCATCGGAATATCCGATGTTGATCAGATTGAGCGGAATCAGATTATCCGGAAGCCCAAGGACTGTACCCGCGCGATCCATATACTGCTTCAGTGGATACCGTGCTGTCCAGATAGCGCCCAGCCCCATGGAATTCGCAGCCAGAAGAATATTATCTGACGCCATCGAACAGTCTGTTATGACCTTGCCGCCTGGATCTATCTGACTGACATTTCTGCTGCCTTTGGAGATAAAGAGGCTGAATACTCACCTGAGCGTCTGGCTGAATCTTTAAAAATCATGAACCTGAAATTGTCTTTTTATAGAAAGCTTTATGCTGACAAGTCAAAAAATCGGCCCTGAATGTTATTATCTATGGATCTAGTTCTTTTAGTTATTATTCCATTGATTCACTTCATTCAATAACCAATTCTCCCACTCATTGAAGCCTTCTCCTGTCTTGGCCGATACAGGGAATATTTCAATTTCCGAATTTCTCATTTTTGCGAACTCGATCACCTTATTCATATCGAAGTCGAAATATGGCATGACATCGATCTTATTAATAAGAAGCGCCTGACATTTTTCAAACATCAATGGATATTTCAGCGGTTTATCATGTCCTTCAGGAACAGATAAAATAGCAACATTTTTGCAGGCGCCTGTGTCAAATTCTGCCGGGCATACAAGATTGCCCACATTCTCCAAAACTACCAGATCAAGATCCTCCGTCCCAAGCTCTTTAAGGCCCTGCTCGGTCATACCTGCGTCAAGATGGCACATGCCGCCGGTATGGATCTGAATCGAACGTGTTCCGGTTGCCGCTATCGCTTCGGCATCTACAGAAGAATCGATGTCTGCCTCCATTACTCCTATTTTGATTTTTCCATCGATATCTTTGATTGTGCGCAGCAATGTCGTTGTCTTACCCGAACCCGGAGAGCTCATCATATTCATAAGGAATGTCTTTTCCGTTTTTAATTTCTCCCGGATCCGGGCCGCTTCTGCATCGTTATCCGCAAAAATGCTTTTTTTTATTTCTATTATCTTAACATCTTTCATCTGCTTTTCTCCCGTCCTTACACGATCTGCATGATTATTTTACCCGCTGATTTGAACTATCGTAATATCATCGCCGCTGAGAACTTTTTTATTCCTGCTATGGCATCTTGGGCATATGCCCTCATTATCGCAAAGATCATAGATTGCATTGCAGTCATCACACAACCCTTTTGCAGGAATGACCCGATATTTCAGCACGGCCTTTTCAATGCATGGAAATTGTCCGGCTACATAGGGAAATGCTTCGTCCAAAAACTGAGGGACGATGCCCTTGAGCGAACCGATTTCGAGATAAATCTCGGTAACATTGTCAATATTATTTTCTTCGGCAATTTTTGTTACGGTTTTTGCCATATTGTAAAGAATTCCCAATTCATGCATAGCGCATCTCCTCAGACTCCTTTTGAAGCCTTCATCTTATCCTTTCTGCGCTTGATCTCTGCCATAATGAGCGGTGCTCTCTCTTCCGTTGTAATAGGCGGATAGTTGTATTCCTTATGCAGAGTAATTGCATCAAATTTACACTGGGTGGTGCATGCCCCGCAGCCGATACACATTGCTGTATCCACATGCGCGGCTCCGCAGCGCAGACAACGCAAGGTTTCCTTTCTTATTTGCTCAGCTGTAAGAAGTCCGCCATTTACACGTTTCATTGCAACCGATGGTTTCTGGCGCTCTGCAACATCATAACAACTTAAATCTACATTCCCGGGTTCGATTTGTTTATTGTAATTACAAAGATTTCTTCCGCTTCTCAAGTCGTGTTTCCACGCAAATCGATGCATGGATTCAGCCGCCTGCTTTCCGGCTGCCACAGCGTCAATTACAAATTTTGGCCCTGTATAGGCATCGCCGCCGACGAAAACATCCGGCTGAGCCGTCTGATATGTGAAGTCGTCTGCCTTTGCAGTCTTATTTCCATTTAATTCAACAGCGCTGCCGTCAAGGATATTTCCCCAATCAACGGCTTGTCCGACACAATATAACAGATAATCTGTTTTACATTCACATGTCTCACTTTCATCGAAGGCAGGTGAAAAATGGCCCTCTGAATCCAGTGTTGAGATGCATTTTTTGAATTCCACGCCGGTCACTTTACCATCTGAACAATCGATTTTCGCCGGTCCCCAGCCGGCATTGATCACAATCCCCTCAGCCTCAGCTGCTTTTATTTCTTCCACGGAAGCAGGCATTACATCCCGTTTTTCAAGGCTGTATACATTTACGCTTTCAGCGCCGCCACGGATCGCGGTTCTGGCAATATCCAATGCTACATTTCCGCCGCCAATAACGACTGCCTTGCCATGAAGAGGATAGCCATCTGCATTCAGTGCTTTCTTCATATAATCAATGCCCGGCATGCAGCCATCGGCATCTTCTCCGGACAATCCCAATCTTCTGCCTTTCTGAGCGCCGATCCCAAGATAAATGGCCTTAAAGCCCATGTCACGGAGATTATCCAATGAATAATCCTTGCCTATTTCAATTCCACACATTATTTCTATATCAAGTCTGCGCAAAACATCTATTTCTGCATCAATTATGTTTTTCTCAAGACTGAACGTCGGAATTCCGTAGCGCATCATTCCGCCAGGCAGGGATTCTTTTTCAAAGACCGTTACCTTATGACCCAGTGTCGCCAGATAATAAGCGCATGATAATCCTGCCGGTCCCGCGCCGATGACGGCCATTTTGTGTCCTGTTGTATGAAGTATTTTAGGAATATAACGTTTTTCTTCCTCAAGTTCCTGCCACGCGATAGACTTCTTGATATTATCAATGGCAATAGGCTGATCAACGCCCCCTCTGGTACACGCATCTTCACAACGACGGTTACAAATGCTGCCGCAAATAGCCGGGAAAGGATTATCTTTCTTTATGATCTCCAACGCTTCGCGGAACTTACCCTGGGATGCCAGTTTCATATAGGCAGCGATCGCAATATGTGCAGGGCAGCTTGACTTACATGGCGATGTACCGCTTTCTTCGCGCACCGTTGTCCTGTTCCAGCGATAATCAGGGTTGTAATGACTCTTGTCCCAATTCAGCTCATCTGTTGATATGACTGTATCCGGGTAATCAATCGTCCCACACTTTGGTGTCAGTCTTTGACCCAGCCGAACAGCATTGGATGGGCATACTTCCACGCAGCTGCCACAGGCCATGCATTTTTCCGGATCGACGCTGGCCTGAAAATTGGAACGCTGAACGCTTCCGCTCCTGCCGTAGCCCGAAGCCCTTAACGACATACATGAGCGAAAATCGCAGTTGCATACATATTCGATTTCTCCTTGATTTGCATTGCTGACATTGTGGACAAAGCCACGTTCATCAGCCTCCTTGATGATGTCCATCAATTCATCTCTGGTAATGGGTCTTGCTTTTCCTGTGCGTATCAAAAAATCAGCATAGTGGCCTAAACTGCAGCACCATTCCTTTTCAGGGTCGCCATCTCCTTCGCCCTCCTGTTCACGCATTTTTCGGCATATGCATTTGGAAAGGCCGTAGATCCCATTACTGCTTTTATCGATAAGGGTTTCAATTTCCTCCCAACTCGCTCTTTTCGTCTCGTTCATAACAGCAGCGCTTGTGGGAACCGGACGATGTATTCCTGCGTTTGCCATTGGATAGAAGGGTGTCAAAGGCATAGCCTGAAGTGCATACTGGTCAAAGCAAACCGACATTTCAGGGAATTTAGCCATTCGCCAGTCCGCCAAAACTGCTTGTTCCATGCTCCCGACCACAAAGTCACACAAAGATAATCTGTCAACCATGTTCTCATCGTACCAATATTCCAAAACACCGATATTGGCTGCTTTTGCACCCAGTTCGGCTGCTTTTCCCACAGACATTCCGGCACGCTTGGCAACTTCTTCAATGTAAAGCGGCTTACGCATTTCAAAATTAAGACAGAAGTCTATCATCTCATCATCCAACTGTCTATTAAAGAAGATATAAGCCCAGCTATCGACCCCTTTTTCAACTTCGGTCGGGCGGATTTTTCCAACGAGCTTTATAAGGTTCTCTCTTGGCTCCTTGGG
>DCDB01000306.1 GCA_002316215.1 Lachnospiraceae bacterium UBA1066
TTTTCCGCTTGTCTGCCTTATCTGATTTTCACTATCGCCTCAACATATGGAGTGTCTTATATTTCAATTACCCACTCATAACCGCCGCCATCTTTTTTCCGTCTGATCAGAAGTCCGATATCGCATTCCAGGCTTTCTACATGTGCTTCATCATAAATGTGCTCCAGTTCTTTCTCATATTTTTCGATATTTTTATCGATTCCGCGCTTCTGCTTTTTAAGATCCAGAACTTTTTTTGCGATCTCTTTTACTTGTTGGCTAATGTTCAGCTCCTGGTAGACATTTTGCACATTTTCTTTTGTCAGCGTCCGGCTGATCGGTATCGTTATTCCGTCGGCTTCTTCATTTGACGAGTCTTTTAGTGCGTGCAAGACTGGGGATGGATAACAATTTCTCGTCCGATGAAAGGTGCAGCTGCAGCCGATTTCGGCCGTAATCTTTGCATACTCTTCACGCAGCTTATTACATCCGATCGGTTTTTCTTTAAGACGGCTGATGAATTTCTCAGTAATATGATATTGATAATTTACTGTAAAGCTCATGATCTTATGGACAAATTCTTTACCCTCTTCACCCATATGTCCGAAAACGTAAAGAACCGTCAGGCGCTCGAAGTGGGACAGGTATCTCGTCTTAGCTGCCTTCTGGCAAAGATAGCGCATCAGGTTGCAGCGTTCCAGCACGATTCGTACATTGTCTGAAATGTCACCAAATACAGACAGATCTGTATCAACCGCCTGCCCGATATTGCCGATATTACCTGCAGCAACGCCGGCCGCACCAACTTTATGATTTGAATTATCGCCGTTATTACTACCAGCATTGCTCCCATTGTTTGCACCACAGTTTCCAGCGCTGTCACTTCTGATGTTTGTACCACAGTTTTCACCGTTATTACCTCCTCCGGCGTTCACACCACCTACGCCGCCATTAATGTTTGCGCGTTCTCCTGTGCCTGCGCTTTTTCTCCTTTCGGCCGCCCCTTCCTCCGCACTCAGTATCTGCTTAATGTTATTGAGAGAGAACTTGGCCGCAGAACCCACAAAATCTCTCGGATCGTCAATCGGTGCGAATTCACTGTCCAGCATCCGGCTTCTTTTCCCTGTTTTGCTGTGAATCCCATATGGGAGCTTTATCGTCGGGCCGAATTTTCCTGGCTTAAGACGCGCTGTATTCGGAAAAAATTCCACGGTAATATCACTATCAGATAAAGTGACCCTCGAATCAATAATATTTTCAAGCATATTTGCAAAGCGGGCCGGAATCCAGTCTGTAAAAAATATCCACAGATGAAAACCGCGATAACCACTCTCTTCCGGATAAGAAGAAAGTCCGAGCGTTTTAATTGCCTTCTGATATTGACGGACTGCATTTGCCGCCTTCTGAAGATACGCCTGCAGCTTTACGGCATCCCCATTCAATTCAATCAGAATTTTCTTTGAAACATCAATATCAAGGACACAATACTTGACCGTCCCGTTGCTCCTCTCGACATAGGTTTCCGCTGTAATCTGTCCGTTCAGATGCTTTTTTATCACATCCGGTGTCAGCGGCTCCATCACCTGATTTACTTTTCTTCCGCCGTTCGTGTAAAATTCTTCCTCTGCATAAGTATCTTCCCGCCCTGCAAAAAGCTCCATATATTTATCCAGGGTTTTAATATCGGCATTCAGTACCTGAGGCTGGCCTGCCTGGGTTTCTATACTGGTACTGTAATGTACGGCAGCTGATGTTTCCTTTTCATTTTTCTCCAGTTGCTGCGCCAGCGCTTCAATGACGGATGCCTTATTGTAGCAGGAGCAGTCCGAATACAGCTGCATCAGGTTCAGTAAACTCTCACTGTCTTTATTTACCGCAAGCTTTTCGTAAATACCAATAGCTTCAGTAAGATAGAATCCAGGTATTTTCTTTTCCTGATCCAGCTTTGTAAGTTCATAGAAATCCTCATATTCAAAAAGCTCGTGTTCGGAATCTCCCGCCGCTTTCCAGGCTGCCGCCATCCATTTCAACAAGGGCAGATTCATGTTGTGATATTCACTTCTCAAAGTTTTAAAGGCTTCCATTCCATCCGGTGATTTATTCTGCACCATATAAAAAACTGCAGCGTATTCGTAAATGGAGCCCGGTTTCCGATCTCCCCGAAAATACTGTTCCCAACCCTGGACAATCTCCGTACTCTTACGCAGCTTTTCTTCCGCCGTCAGATCTTTTTCCGTAAGCCAAAGTCCTTCCAGACGATCCGCCAGGCTGGCTTCCGCCTTTCCGGGAATTGCTTTTCCGCTCAGATCAAAATGATACCCCAGAAAGTCAAAACCGTCCTCAATCTTTCCGGAAAGCGTTTTATTTTCATTTAACCGAAGACCGGCTTTTTCGATGTATCCAAGCAAACGGTTCATTAAATCCTTCGCCTGATCTTCTCCCGCACCCAGCATGACGATATCATCAGAGTAGCGAAAATACCGTCCGCCGGCCTGGGCCATAGCCGTGTCCATATCTTTCAGATAGATGTTAGACAAAATGGGAGACAGAGCCGAACCCTGATGGATACCCAGCCGGCTTTCAACAATATCGCCGTTCTCGGCCAGCAGCGGAGCGGTAACATCCTGAAGAATCAGTTGCAGAGCATCTTCCTCGATAATCCTTGAACGCAAAATACTTTCCAGCATCGGAATGTTGATATTGTCAAAGAAGTGTTCAATGTCCGCTTTGACGAACCAGGTATATTTACCGGACTGAATGGCTTTTGTGATATCCTCTACCGCCATGAGCGCAGATTTATCCGGACGGTAGGCATAACAGCAATCCGAAAAATCAGAATTATATAGTTTTTCCAGGACTACGGCTACGGATTGCTGAACCACTTTATCCTTCATTGAATATAAAACGATATCCCTTGCTTTGTCTTCCTTGAACAGAGTTACCTTTTTCACGGGCGTAACCCTGTAGCTGTGATTGAGTAGCTCCGCATTCAGCTCTTTCATATTATTCTTTATATCTTCTTCATACATTTCCCAGGTGACATTATCTGCGCCTCTTGCCGGCTTATTTTTCCTGGCGCGTTTCCAGGCTTCATTCAGATTTTGATAATCAATAATCCTTGAATAATAGCTCATATGAATTCCTCCTTTGCACCCGTTCACACCACGATAACAGGACTGATCTCCCTTCTTTTTGACGGCGTCTCAAATCCGATGATCTTTGCTTTTTTTGCACAGCTTTCGCATATCGGATAAAACCGTACGCTTCCGTCTTCCATCCCGTCCGTTTCTTTCATCATTTCACTGTATAATTTTCTGA
>DCDB01000365.1:0-811 GCA_002316215.1 Lachnospiraceae bacterium UBA1066
GGAGGCATAAGATGGAAACAAGACAGTACGACGCGATTATTATCGGATTCGGCAAGGGCGGCAAGACACTGGCGGGCAAGCTGGGAAGCATGGGAAAGAGCGTGGCCCTGATCGAGAAGGATCCGGGGATGTACGGCGGCACATGTATTAACGTGGGCTGCATTCCGTCCAAGTCGCTCTATACGAGTGCGGGCCGGGCGAACGGGGCAGCGGAGCTTTCTCGTAAGGCGGCGTATTTTAAGGCGGCCATAGAGGAAAAGCGCAGGCTTACGGCGATGCTCCGCGGCAAGAATTATGACAAGGTAAATAATATAAAGACCGTGGACGTCATCGACGGCGAAGCTCATTTTACGGGGCCGAAGGCCGTGGAGGTTGTAACTTCCGACGGAAGCCTGCAGCTGACCGGCGGACAGATTTTCATCAACACCGGCTCGGAGTCGCGGATTCCGCCGATTGAGGGAATCACGGAGACGAAGGGCGTCTATACGTCGAACGGCATTCTTGACCTAAATGAATTTCCCGGGAAGCTGCTGATTCTTGGCGGAGGCTACATCGGCCTCGAATTTGCATCCATGTACGCATCGTTCGGCAGCAAGGTGACGATTCTCCAGGACAGCGGCATTTTCCTGCCGAGGGAAGACCGCGATGTTGCGGACAAGATTCAGGAACTTCTTGAAGCACAGGGCGTGGAAATCCTGTTTAACAGGAAGACCGTAAAGTTTGAAGACGGGCAAAGCGGGCCGGTCGTGACGGTACAGAATACCGGTGCAGGGAATACGGAAAATGCAGGTAAGGACGTCCAAAACGGGAA
>DCDB01000365.1:951-19570 GCA_002316215.1 Lachnospiraceae bacterium UBA1066
CGGGAAAGCGACAGCGGGCACGGAAGCCGGGACTACGGATCCGGCGGACAGGAAAACCGAAGCTGCGGAGATTTTCGAAGCGGACGCGGTTCTCGTGGCGACCGGCCGCGCGCCGAATATCCGGAAGTTGAATCTTGAGGCGGCCGGTGTCGAAGTGACGCCGCGCGGTGCAGTGAAGGTGGATGAATACTTAAAGACGACGGCACCGGACATTTATGCCATGGGCGACGTGACAGGCGGTCTGCAGCATACTTACGTGTCACTCGATGATTTTAGGGTAGTCATTTCACAGCTTACGGGCGGGAAATCCTCCGGCGGGAAGATTTATACGACGAAGGACCGCAAAAATGTTCCGTACAGTGTTTTCCTCAGGACTCCGTACGCGCGCATCGGCATGAATGAGACGGAGGCGGGCGCCGCGGGCCGGAAGGTTAAGATTGCGAAGCTGCCGACGGCGGCCGTTCCGAAGGCGCAGGTCTTAAAGGCTCCGCAGGGCTTCATGAAAGCTGTCATCGACGCGGACACGGGAAAAATCCTCGGCGTGATGCTGCTCTGCCAGGAAGCCTACGAGATGATCAATACAGTCAAGACGGCAATGGATCTTGATGCGGACTATACGGTTCTGCGCGACCAGATCTATACGCATCCGACCATGACCGAGGCCTTCAACGATCTCTTTGCCATTTGACGCCGTTACGTGTAAATATTGGTTCCTAATGTATTCAACAGGCAGCGCAATGCTGTTTTCATTGATTGGCAGCCGGTTTGATGAAAAAATTCAATTGAAAAAGACATAATTACATAGAGGTTGTTTTTTTGCATTTTTGCGTATAATGGAAAGTAGGGAAAATCCTACTTTCCATATCTTAGAAGGGCGGTATAAGATTATGTTTTCAAAGGCATTTGTAGACAATGCAAAGGTTATGGCGAAAGGGCAAGTTACAATTCCAAAAGATGTCAGGGAAGTTCTCGGTGTTGCAAGCGGAGACAGGATTACTTTTATCGTTGAAGGGAATACGGTTCGTATCGTCAACTCTGCTGTTTACGCCATGCAGATGCTGCAGCAGGATATGGCTGGAGAAGCAGAACGCACGGGTTTGGTTTCGGAAGATGATGTAATGACGCTTGTTAAAGAATTCTAAAGAAACCGGCTGCCGGGCAGCCGGTTGCCATTCTCTTCTTTTTCGCCCCTATGATATTTTTCGGGAGTATTACAGCGCGGTGCAGTGCCGGTCGTTGATTTCTTTGACCTTGTCGCGGCGGCGGGTGTATTTTTCCGCTGTCAGGGGATCGGTGTGCATCCATGTTTTTACGATTTCCATGGCGATGGCGCTGCCGATGATTTTTCCGCCGATGCACAGGACGTTCGCGTCGTTATGCTGGCGGGCCAGCTGTGCGCAGAAGGGATCCTGGCAGACGCAGGCGTAAATGCCGTTTATCTTATTGGCGATCATGGCGCTGCCGTAGCCGACGCCGTCGACGAAGATGCCCCGGTCGCATTCGCCCTTTGCAACAGAGAGTGCGGCGGGATAGACAAAATCGGAAAGATCGCAGGACTCCTTATCGTATGTTCCGAAATCCTTCACTTCATTTCCCTCTGATTCCAGATATTTCTTAATTTCTTCCTTCAGCTCAGTACCGGCGTGATCATTTGCCATTGCGATTTTCATCTGTACCCTCCTTTTGCCCGGCCGGCTTTTCCGCGGAATATTCCGTGAAAGAATAATCCTGTGAAATGAAAGCCGGCGGCCGTATCCTTAAGGCTATCTTAGCATCTCAGAGGAATTCGTACAATGCAAACATTTACGGAACATGCCATCCGGTTCGCTGCAAAAGTGCTGCCGACATAAAAACAACCTCAAAAATTCTATTGACGATATGTCGTATTCGACATATACTATAGATGCAAATGAAGCAATTTACACAGGAGATTTAGCCATTCATGGAAAAGCGATTCACAGTTGATTTTTTATGAAAAGGAAAATGGAGAAGCGCCTGCAGAAGAATTCCTTCGTAGCCTGGATAAGAAAATGGTTGCCAGGATTTTTCGAATTATAGATTTGCCGGAGGAAAGTGGTCCTGAAATTAGGATGCCACATTCTGAAGCATTAGAAGATGGAATCTTTGAAATCAGGGCTAAACAGGGGACGGATATTAGCAGAGTTTTATATTTTTTCTTTGTTGGAAGCAAAATTGTTTTGACAAATGGATTTGTGAAGAAAACACAAAAGACGCCTAAACGAGAAATTGAGTTGGCAAAGAAGTATCGGAAAGACTACTTAAGGAGGTTTAAATCATGAGCAGATTTGAAAATTTTAAAAATGAAATGCTGGCAGATCCTGAAGTAAAAGCTGCATATGATTCTATGGAACCGGAATTTGATATCATTAGAACAATAGTGGCCGCAAGGAAGAGTATGCATCTTACCCAGAAAGATCTTTCTGAAAAAACAGGCATTACTCAGGCTGATATTAGCCGTATTGAGAATGGAACCAGGAATCCAAGTCTTGATATGCTGAAGCGTCTTGCCAAGGGGATGGGAATGAGACTAAGACTGGAGTTTGTTCCCGAATCAAAGATAAAGGGATAAAAACTCTGACCTTGTTCTCGAAACGGACAGTGTCCCGGTATAACCCGAAAGTACCATAAAAGATACCCCAAAGAGATAATTGAAACGTCCTGAAAAAGGGCCTATAGTACCTTTAAATCATTTTAATAAATTAATTCATTTTACAATTTAACTCAACAATAAACCAAAAAGGCAACGGAGCTGATGAATGCTTCCGCTGCCTTTTTGCATATCGGGAGGGATGAAGATGAAAGAACTGAATCTGATTATACGTCCGGAAAAACTTGAGAAGCTGAAAGGGATCCTGGATTCTCTAGGCTGCGGCGGCATGACGATTTTCAGCGTCATGGGATGCGGGACACAGAGGGGAGTTGTTGAGGAAGAGTCAGCGGTACACGAATTAAAAGGTCTGAAAACGACCATCAACCTGCTGCCGAAGATCGAGGTGGATGTCGTCGTACCGGACAGCAAGGTGGACGACATTATTGCCGAGGTAAGAGACAAGCTTTCCTCCGACCACGTCGGCGACGGGAAAATATTTGTACGGACCATTGACGAGGCCATCCGCATCCGTACGGGTGAGCGGAACGAAAAAGCACTGTAATTTTCAGAAACTTCATAAGATGCGACGCTTTTTACGCGGAACGAAAAAGCGCTGTAATTTTCAGAAACTCATAAGATGCAATGCTTTTTATACGGAACGAAAAAGCACTGTAATTTTCAGGAGGAGCTATGGACCATAAAAAGAAGATAGTGGAAATAAGCGGCGTCAATAAAGTCTATGGCGAAAACCATGTTGTTAAAAACCTGACCCTTGACGTGTGCGAAGGAGAATTTCTGACGCTTCTCGGTTCTTCAGGGTGCGGGAAAACAACGACGCTGCGCATGATTGCAGGATTTGAAGAACCGACCAGCGGCACCATCTGCGTTGAAGGCGAGAATATCGACAATAAGGAACCATTTGAAAGAGACGTCAATACGGTGTTTCAAAGTTATGCGCTCTTCCCTCATATGAATATTTACGACAACATCGCATACGGCCTGAAAATGAAAAAAGTTCCTAAAGCGCAGATTTCGCGGCGTGTGCCTGAGATGCTGGATCTCGTGCAGATGGGCGGTTTTGAGAAACGTTTTCCGTCCCAGCTTTCGGGCGGGCAGAAACAGCGTGTCGCCATCGCCCGGGCCCTTATAAACCGGCCGAAGGTGCTTCTCCTCGATGAACCTCTGGGAGCCCTGGATCTTAAGCTCCGCAAGCAGATGCAGATCGAACTTAAGAGGCTGCAGCGCAAGCTGAACATTACGTTCATTTACGTGACGCATGATCAGGAGGAAGCCCTCACGATGTCGGACCGGATCGCGGTTATGCATGACGGAGTACTTGAGCAGGTCGGGCTGCCGCGGGAAATCTACGACGCGCCGGCGACAAAATTCGTGGCGACCTTCATCGGCGAGACAAATCTTTTCGAAGGCTACGTTGAAAGAGAAGATGCCGGGCTTTTGACCATTGTTACGGAAAACGGAAGAATTCCCGCGAAAGGAAAAGGCTTTAAGAAAAATGACATCGTCGCCGTTTCCGTGAGACCGGAAAAGATGAAGTATTCGTCCGAAAAGATGACGGGCTTTGAGGTTCCGGCGCAGGTGAAGGAGCATATTTTCGTGGGAGCCGTCGAAAAGACAATCGCCACGCTGCCGAACGGAAATGAAATTAAGCTGGAACGCCTCACGGGAGACATTGAGGTACTGGGAGATGTGGTTTATCCGTACTGGAATCTGGACGATGCCCGTCTCCTTAAGTCCCCGTCCGATACCGTCGTTAAAGCCATTGACAGCGGCGAGACGCTGGAAAATGTTCAGCCGGCAGCAGTTTAATGTGCCTGCACAATACAGAAGATGCGGGAAAAGCAGTGAGACAGACAAAGACTTCCACGAAATCAAGTCAGCGGGGGATTGCAAAAAAGGAGGTGTGTCGTTTATGGAGATAAATCAGAATGCCGTTCTGCCGGTAACGGGCAGCGGAACAAAGATACATGCTGTGAGCCGGCACAAATGGAAATCGAATACGCTGCCGGCGCTGATTACGGTCGGCCCCGTGACGCTGTGGCTGGCATTTTTCGTAGCGGTGCCGCTTGTTTACGTGGCCGTCATGAGCTTCTGCAGCATTGATTCTTACTATAATGTGGTATTTAAGTTTACGCTGGACAATTATGCCAGGCTTCTCGACATTAACTATGTAAAGATCTACGGCCAGTCATTTCTCATCGCCTTTGCGTCTACAGCCATCAGCATCCTTCTGGCCTATCCTTTTTCCTATCTGATCGCGCGGACGAAGAGCCATAAGAAAATGCTGTATTACATTCTGGTCATTATCCCTTTCTGGACGAATTCGCTGATCCGCATTTACGGATGGAGAACTTTCCTCGGGAAATACGGATGGCTGAACAGCGCGCTTATGGCCCTGCATCTTATTCAGAAGCCGGCGGACTTCCTGTACAACCGCGGCACGACGATCCTCGGCATGGTTTACTGCCTGTTTCCTTTCATGGTTCTGCCGCTTTATACGTCGATTGAGAAGCTGGACGAAAACCTTCTGGAGGCTTCGGCCGATCTCGGCGCAAGAAAGCTCCCAACACTTTTTCACGTGATCCTGCCTCTTACGGCCGGCGGCATTTTCTCCGGCTGCATCATGGTTTTCATCCCGACGCTCGGCTACTTCTTCGTGTCCGACATCCTGGGCGGCGGCAACGCGGATGTCATCGGCAACCTGATCGAGCGTCAGTTCCAGAGCGGAAATAACTGGCCGCTTGGTTCGGCTCTTTCCATCATCCTGATCGTCATCACGCTTGTTCTTGTGAAGACTTACCAGAAATGCGGCGGCAGCATGGAAAATTTCGGAGCTTAAGGAGGCGGAAAATGAAAAGAAAAAGCAGGAAGGTGCGTTTGGATGTCCTGAAAAGAATCTACGGATTTCTCATTTATCTGTTTCTGTTCCTTCCGATTATCGTGATCGTCGTCAATTCCTTCAACGCCACGACGTCCAAGCCGTACTTAAGCTGGAAAGGGTTTTCATTTATCTGGTATACGAAAATATGGGAGAATACGGAACTGCTTTCGGCGTTCGGAAACACCATGCTGATTGCCCTGATCACAACGGCTGCGGCGACGGTAATCGGCAGCCTCGGCGCGATCGGCATGTACCGCTACAATTTTCACGGGAAAAAGACGATTGACGCCCTTCTGTACATTCCGGTTGTCATTCCGGAAATCGTCCTCGGCATCTCGCTTCTGACATTATTTACGAAGACGAACATTCCGAGAGGGCTGCTTTCCCTGATCCTGGCCCATGTGACTTTCTGTATCCCGTATGTCATCTTCAATGTCCGGGCCCGCTTAAGCGGCTACGACAATTCCATTGAAGAGGCGTCCATGGATCTTGGCGCGAACAGGTTTCAGACTTTTACGCAGATCACGCTTCCCGTCCTTCTGCCCGGTATTTCCGGCGGCGCCCTCCTTGCATTTACGCTTTCTATTGATGATGTCATCGTCAGTTACTTTACGAACGGGCAGACAAAGACTTATCCGCTCAAGGTCATGGAGAGTATAAAGAGCGGAGTTTCACCGGATGTCAATGTGCTGTCGACCGTCATACTCGTCGGCACGATTGCGCTGGTGGTACTGACGCAGACGGATATCCTTCGGAAAAGGAAGGCAGCCTGAGGAAAAAGCCCTGCGGGGTCAGCTAAAGGAGGAGAATTATGATGAGAAAATGGAAAGCAATTACGGCGGCCGCGCTTTCGGCGGCGATGGTTCTGGGACTTAGCGCCTGCGGGAGCGCCGGCAGTTCTTCGGATAATGTGCTGAATCTGTATATCTGGACGGAATATGTCCCTGACTCCGTTATTGAGGCATTTGAAAAGGAAACCGGCATCAAAGTGAATTCCTCAACATTTTCAACAAATGAAGATATGCTTGCCAAGGTGAAATCGGAGTCGGAAGGAGCCTTTGATATCGTCCAGCCGTCGGACTACATGGTCAAGCAGATGGCGGATCAGGGAATGCTGGAGGAGCTGAAGCAGGATGAGCTTACCAACCTCGGCAATATCGGCTCGCAGTACCTGAATACAGAATATGACCCCGGGAACAAGTATTCCGTCCCGTATCAGGGCGGAGTAGCGGCCATTGCCGTCAACACTTCCAAGATTACCGGCAGCATTACGTCTTATGCGGATCTTTTTGATGAAAAATATAAGCAGCAGATGGTCGTCCTGGACGACTACCGCGCCATCATCGGCGTGGCGGCGCGCTCGATCGGGCTCAGCATGAACGAGACGGATCCCGACAAGCTGGCGCAGGTTAAGACGCAGCTTCTGAAGCTGAAGAACAACATCAAGCTTTATGATTCCGATTCTCCGAAATCGGCTCTGATCAGCGGGGACTGCACGCTCGGCATCATCTGGAGCGCGGAGATTGCCCTGGCGATGCAGGAGAATCCGGATATCAAGATTGTTTTTCCGTCGGAAGGCGCCTATAAGTTCATGGACAACTTCTGCATCCCGAAGGGAGCAAAGCATTATGAAAATGCCATGAAGTTCATTAACTTCATGCTGAAGGCGGAGTCGGCGGAAATGGTCATGAAAGAGTATCCGTATCTGAATCCGAATGCGACGGCGGTCGCGGCCATGGGCGAGGATTATGTCAATAACCAGGCAAGGAATGTGCCGTCGGATGTCATTTCCAAAGGGGAATTTGTAAAGAATCTCGATACGGATACACTGGCGGTGTACGACCAGATGTGGACGGAACTGAAGCAGTGAGAAAGATTGGCTGAGGGGACGCCGTACGAGGCCGGGATTACGTGTAATTGCAAAACAAATTCAGATTTATTTAAATAATTTGCATATAGTGAGAGGAGGCAGCACATGGTAGCGAAGGAGATGTATATCGGCGGAAAATGGACGGAAGGGACATCCGGAAAGATCTTTCCCGTAGTGAGCCCGATTGACGGGCAGGTTATAGCGAAGATGCATGTGAGCAGCCTTGAGGATACGAAGGCGGCGGTGGCGGCCGCGAAGAAGTCTTTTTATGAGACGCGGGACTGGCGCGACATGGATTCACAGACACGGGCCGATGTGCTTCTTACGGTTGCGGATCTGATGGATGCAAGGCGCGCGGATCTTTTGATGACGGATACGGTGGATAACGGGAAGCCGCTTCGGGAAGCGGAGGGAGATGTGGATGATGCGATTCACTGCTTCCGTTATTACGCGGGACTCATCAAGGCGCCTTACGGCGGGGTTTATGATGTCAATGCCGGTTTCGGGAAAATGCACAGCTATACGGTGCATGAGCCGGTCGGCGTCTGCGCGGAGATTACGCCCTGGAATTATCCGCTCCTTATGGGAGTCTGGAAAATGGCGCCCTCTCTTGCAGCCGGAAACAGTATCGTCATGAAGCCGAGCTCCAAGGCTCCGCTTTCCACGATTAAGCTTTTTGAAATATTTGAAAAGGCAGGGATTCCGGCCGGTGCGGCAAATCTGGTCTTAGGCGGCGGAGAGGTCGGGGCGTTTTTGGGGGAGAGCCCTGACGTCGATATGCTGACATTTACCGGAAGCACGAAGGTCGGCCAGTCACTGATGCGCTCGGCTGCAGTAAATGTAAAAAAGCTGGGGCTCGAACTCGGCGGTAAATCCCCGAATGTCATTTTCGCGGATGCCGACCTGGATGCAGCAGCCGAGTGGGCCATGATCGGCATTTTCTTCAACCAGGGCGAGGTCTGTTCGGCAGGCTCGCGCATCATCATCGAGGAATCCGTAAAGGATGCCTTTGTCGGGAAGCTGGCCAGGAAGGCCAATGCCATAACTATCGGAGATCCGCGGGAAAACCCGGATATGGGGCCTCTCATTTCCGAAGAGGACATGGAAAAAGTCCTGGGCTACATTGAAAGCGGAAAGGCCGAAGGCGCGCGTCTTGTCTGCGGCGGTACACGCTATACGGAAGGGGAATGCGGAAAAGGCTATTATGTACGGCCTACGATTTTTGATAATTGCACCCGTGATATGAGGATTGTGCGCGAAGAAATCTTCGGGCCGGTCGTCACGGTCCAGACCTTTAAGACGGAAAATGAAGCCATTGCGATGGCCAACGATACGCCTTACGGGCTGGCCGGAGGAGTCTTCACGAAAAGCCTCGGCACGGCGATGCATGTCGTACGCGAGATACGGGCCGGCATCACCTGGATCAATTGTTACAACCCGACCTTCAACGAGGCGCCGTGGGGCGGTTACAAGATGAGCGGCATCGGCCGCGACCTCGGTATCCAGGGACTGTATGAATACCAGGAAGAGAAGCAGATCAACATTAATCTTTCTGAAGGCGCGCCGGGATGGTATATACACTGAACAGGGCAGCAGACGGCGTACAAAAAGCTACGAAGCCGCAGGAAAGAGAAGCATGCAATAAAAGTTACGAAGCTGCAGGAAAGAGAAGCATGCAGCAAAAGCTACGAAGCGGCAGAAAAGAGAAGCATGCAGCAAAAGCTACGAAGCGGCAGAAAAGAGAAGTATGCAGCAAAAGCTACGAAGCCGCAGGCAAGAGAAGCATGCAATAAAAAGTTACGAAGCGGCAGGAAACGGATAAGCGGCAGGAAACGGATAAAGGAAGAATACAGAGTGCGCCGATAAAGGAAATGAAGCTTTCAGGTCAGGGATCTAGTGAAACAATACATGTATCAGAGATAATATACTAAAAACAGAAGGAGTAAAAAATGCAGCATGAAAACATCAGTAAAGAACTCGAAAGGGTTATCGGATATATTCATTCGGATCATCTTGAGGATACGGATAAGGAGTTGATGACAAAAGAGACTCTGGATTATTTTGACAATTATGTAAGCCCGGGGTGGCTTAAATACCGAAAATCTGTTTCGACGAATTCGGCAGTTCTTGAGTGGACGGATAATGATACTGTTATCCACGGGCTCTACGGAGAAGAATTCATTGATTGTCTGGGAGGCTTCGGGATTTATACCTGCGGGCACCGCAATCCGGAGATTATGGATACGGTCAAAGCCCAGCTTGAGCATCAGGCCCTGCATTCCCAGGAGCTTCTGGACCCTCTCCGCGGATACCTTGCCAAAGCAATGGCGGGAATCACGCCGGGAGATCTTCAGTACTGCTTTTTTACGAACGGCGGAGCGGAAGCTGTGGAAATGGCGCTGAAGCTTGCACGAATCGCAACGGGCGGGAGATGGTACATTTCAACTGTCGGCGCCTTCCACGGAAAGTCCATGGGCGCGGTATCCATGTGCGGAAAGGATACCTACCGCAAACCCTACACGCCGATGATCCAGCAGGTCGAGCATGTGAAATACGATGACATCGAGGCCATGCGCGAGGCTGCAAAGAACATTACGGCTGTCGGAGAAAAACTCGCGGGCATCATCGTGGAGCCGATCCAGGGCGAAGCAGGCGTCATCATCCCGCACGACGGCTACTTAAAAGGGCTTCGTGAAATAGCGGACGAATACCATGCGGCTCTTATTTTCGATGAGATCCAGTGCGGCATGGGCAGGACGGGAGATATGTGGCGCTGCGACCACGAGGGCGTGACGCCGGATATCATGACCTTCGGGAAGGCTTTCGGCGGCGGCATCCTGCCGATTACCGGCATCATCTGCCGCCCGTCTCTGTGGACGCAGCAGCTGATCGATAATCCGTGGCTTCTGGGATCGCCGACCTTCGGCGGAAATCCGCTCTGCTGCGCGGCGGCAATCGCGACGATTAAGTATATGCTGGATAATGATATTCCGGCCGTCTGCGGAAAAAAAGGAGAGACATTCCTTACGGGGCTCAAAGGACTTAAGGAAAAATATCCGGCTTTCATCGATGATGTCCGCGGCGTGGGCCTCATGATGGCAGTGGAGTTCCATACCTGTGAAATCGGCTATGAGGTCGCGAAAGGGCTGTTTTCGCGCGGCGTCCTGACTGCCGGCACGCTGGTCAATTCCAAGTGCATCCGCTTCGAGCCCGGGGCGCTCATTTCCGAAGAACAGATTTCTGAGGTCATGAAGCGTATGGACGCAGCCCTGGCAGACGTGGAAAATGCGGCCGGCACAGTTACAGCAGAGGCCGGGTGAAGAAGCGAAACGGAAAATGCGGCCGTGGGGACAGTCCCCACAGAATCGAATTAACGCGGTACAGCGATCGGTCGTGGGGACTGTCCCCACAGAGAGGAGAATTTAGAGATGCTTCGAGAAGAATTGCCAAAGATTATAACGGATAAGGTTCCGGGACCGAAGGCGGCCGAAATTTTGAAAAGAAGGGATGCGGCTGTCCCGAAGGCGCTCTGCGGTACCACTTATCCGGTTGTCATTGAGCGCGGCAGCGGCGCCGTGCTGGAAGACGCGGACGGTAATCATTTTCTGGATTTTATCGGCGGCGTCGGTGTCCTCAATATCGGCTACAGCAATGAGGAGGTCATTGAGGCCGTGAAGGCGCAGTCGGAAAAATATTTTCACACCATTTTCAACATTGTTACTCATCCGGGTTATGTAGAGCTGGCCGAAAAGCTGAACCGTCTGATGCCGGTGCGCGGAGCTCATCCGAAGACCTATTTTGCGAACAGCGGTGCGGAATGTGATGAAAATGCAATTAAGGTGGCGCGCGCGTTTACGAAGCGGCCGAATATTATCTGTTTTTCCGGGGCGTTTCACGGCAGGACATCGCTTACGATGGCGCTTACGGCCAAGAAAAGCTATTCCCGTGGAATGGGACCTTTCCCGGCCGGCATTTACCGTGCGGAATATCCGAATCTTTACCGTGCGCCGAAGGGTTATTCCGAAGAAGAAGCGATAGCCTATTATATTGATGCATTTAAAAATATCCTGATTGAGGCGACGCCGGTATCGGATGTCGCAGCCGTCCTTATGGAACCAATTGAGGGTGAAGGCGGCTTTGTCCCCGCACCGATCGGGTATGTGAAGGAAATCCGGAAAATCTGTGATGAGAACGGAATCCTGCTCATCGCGGACGAGGTGCAGTGCGGGAACTGCCGGACGGGCAGGTTTTACGCATCGGAATACTGGAAGGATGCCGGCTGCGCGCCGGATATCATCACGACCGCAAAGTCGCTGGGTGCAGGACTTCCGATCAGTGCGATTACGGCGGATGAAAAGATCATGGATGCCGTGACGCCCGGTACCGTCGGCGGGACTTTCTGCGGAAATCCTCTGTCCTGTGCGGCTGCCTGCAAAACGCTTGAAATTTACGAAAGAGACGATTATGCGGGAAAAGCCGCCCTTATCGGGAAGAAAATCATGCAGTTTTATAAGGAGCTTCTTGCGACCTATGATGTTGTGGGCGATGTGCGCGGCCTGGGAGCAATGGCCGGCATTGAATTCGTTAAAGACCGCAGGACGAAGGAGCCTTATCCGGAGTTTGTCCGCTCCATGATCGCAAAGGCGGTACAAAAAGGGCTTCTTATTGAAAATGCAGGAACGTACGATAATGTCATACGGTTCCTGGCCCCGCTCTGTATTACGGACAATCAGCTGAAAGCGGGATTCGGAATCTTCGAGGACTGTATCCGGGAGACGCTGAAGGAACTCAGGTAGTGCGGAGGCCTGCATCCGTGAGACGCTGAAGGAACTCAGGCAGTGCGGAGGTCTGCAGCTTCCGGAGAAGACGGAAAGTTCCCGGAAGCCTGGCATGGATTGCATTTTTTGGAAAAAGGTTGTATCATTTCAGACAATACAAGGACGTAGAGATGCGTCCTTGTTTTTTTTGGAAAGGATCGGCGTATGGAAAAGACGGACAGGAAGGAATGGTTTGTGCTTAACAGCATTATCTCTCACATATACGCAAGGGAAGACTGTACGGAAATGCGAAGGGAATTTCTGGAAGACCTGAAAATGCTCGTCAGCTTTGACAGCGCGGATTTTTATCTGGCGGATCATGTGAAAAAGGCACTTGTTTCACCGGTTTTCTGCAACTGTGAAATGACGGATGATACAGAAGGCAGAAAGGCAGATTCGGAACGGAGCTATTTTTCGGGAGCGAAGTCGATGGTCTGCCGGATTTCGGACGTTATAGAAGAAAAAGGCAGCGAAACGGATTTTTATAAAAGGGTTTGCGCCCGGAACAGCTGGCATTTTATGATGCAGATGATTTTAGCGAAGGAAGGTCATTTTCTGGGAATCGTGACGCTGTACCGGACGGTCGGGAAAGAAGACTTTTCCCGGGAAGACGTTTTTATCCTGGATACGCTGAAGGAACATCTGACGTTCCGGCTGGCGCGTGAGGTAAAGAACGGAAATGAGGGTGAGAGTAAAATAACGGTGCGCGAGGCCGCACAGCAGTACGGCCTGACGCACCGGGAAGAGACGGTTCTTTCGCTACTGATGCAGGGAAAGGAACATCCCGAAATCTGCGACACCCTTAAGATCAGCGAGAATACCCTGAAAAAGCATATCCTGAATATCTACCGGAAGACAGGGATACGGAGCCGGGTTCAGCTTTTCAAAAAAGTGCTTGAGCACAACAGGGAATGAACCGGATGGATCCGGCGGTATTTCCGGTCAGCTTTTTGAGAGCACCCAACGCTGGGCAGGAGTGCCGTTGGTGTGATATATCTGGATATTGGTTCCTCTCTCGGCAGCACCGTCCAGTGCATCCAGCGCATAATGACCGTTAATTGCGGAAAGAATCGTAACGGTTCCGTCTCCGTTGTCTTCTATTTTCCAGCGCTGTGCATTGGTTCCGTTAAAAGTATATTGCTGGACATTCCTGCAATCTTCCGCAATGCCGTTTGACACGTCCAGAGCAAGACCGGATCCTTTATTCAGGATACTGTAGCAGCCGTCTCCGGCGTAGGTGAAGATGAAAGACTGGGCCGGTGTGCCATTGGCTTTCCAAAGCTGCACGTTGGCATTGCTTGCTTTGCTTCCGCTTTTTATGTCAAACAGGAAACTGCTGTTGACGGAAGAAGCGAGGGTATAGTTTCCTTCGTAGGTTTTTGCATCCGGGTCTTTTACCCTGACGAAAATGAATTTTTGTGCTGCCGTTCCGTTGTCCTGATACATTTGAAGGGCATTTCCGGATTTGAAGTCTGCGCCTGGGACATCGACGGCTTTTCCTGAATGAGCGTTTATGATCGTAAATGTTCCGTCGCTGTTTCTGCGGATATTCCACTTTTGGGCATTGGTTCCATTGGATGTATGGGTTCCGAGTGCCGCGCCGTTTTCCTGAGAATTGCCCCGGACATCAATTCTCTTTCCGGAAGCGTAATTAGATAATTCCCAGGTACCGTCGGCATTCTTTAACGCCGTGAATTTCTGGCAGTCCTTTCCGTTCCTGTCCGCCAGCTGTATTGCGGCATTGTCAAGAAGTGAGGCATTTCTCACATCGACGGCAAGCTTCGTATTTCCTGAAGACACAATAGTATAAACGGCACCTTCATCGAGCGTATATTTTTCAAATGCCGCAGCGGTTTTATCCGTGCTGACGGCGGTGATGCTGTCGTAGAAAATACTGCCGCTGACCCTTCCGTTTTTGACAGCAGATGAATCGGCAACGGCGTTGACCCAGAGACCAAACGAAGAGATTGAAGCATCATCCGTAAGAAGCCCCCCGGTCGGATGGCCTTCGGTATCCCGCTGACAGAATTCGCTGAAAGGTATCGTTACAAGCATAGGATCCGTGGTATCTCTGTAGTCTTCATAGCTGTTGAGATAGGCTTCGTAAACTGTATTGTTTGCCGTGATCTGAATGACGACCTTCTGGTTATTTCCGTCCGGAACCGTATAGAACTGAAGCGCGTTGCAGTCCGACCAGTCGACAGTCTTCTTGATTGTAGCGCCGGCCCATCCGTCAGAGGTTTCGTCATAAGTGAAATCCATACCGAAACTTCTGGCATTTTTTTCATTTTTACCGTTTGAAAGCGTGAGGGAAATCGTATTGCCGGAGGCTTTATTCACAGACCAGGCATTGTTCAGAAGCGTATTCTGTCCGTAATAGTTCTCAAAGCCGTCAATTTCATAGGGATCTTCGGCAGGAGCTTCGATTCCTACGATCTGGCTCTGTGAGGCGATTGTCCGGCCGTCGTAAATGAGGGAAATACTGCCGTCGGCGCTTTTTCCTGCATTTGACAGAAGTTCGGCCGTAATTTCACCCTTTACGGTCCGCCCGTTGACAGTTACCGGAACCGTCACGGAATTTTCACCTTTAAGAAGCATGGAAATATTTTTTGCACTGTCCGGTTCCGCCGTAAGTGTGGCTGTGCAGGAAGTTGCGGAAAGGATACGTTCGCCGGCCGTCGGCGCGTCGAACCAGCCTTCTATACTGTCGGAGGGACTTGAAGCGGAAACCCCGGAGGCGCAGGAAAGAAGATCTGTCAGCGCTTTTTTCTGGTCGCAGGCAAATATTGTTCTGCCGTCATTGAAGAAGCTGATGAAGTTATCCAGCATTTCATGTCCGTGAAGCGTTCCGTTCGCATTGACGGAGTCCACATAAGGCGTATAGAAACCGGAACTCTTACCGAAGTTTGCCCACAGAAGCATATACGAGACACCGCTTACGGAGGATAGAGCATTCAGTACTTTATTGTACCAGTCCTTCTGTTTGTTGCCTGTTTTGTGCAGAACCGTCTGGCTGTCACCGGGATCTGCCGTTGAAGAACCCATTCCGCATTCGGTGACGGCCATCAGCTTGCCGTGCTTCCCGGCAAATGAAGCCACCATCGCTGCCTGTGTTTTCAGCTGTTCCGGATAAGTATAACCCGCATCATCGGATTTAGGGTCAATGTCATACATGTCAAAGCCGACAAGATCGACATAATTGTCACCGGGATATCTTTCGGAATATTCGGTTTCATTAGCCGATTCGCTGCCCGGTCCGTAAGCATAGAGGAAGTTATGAATGTTCTTTTCATTTTTCAGATAATCGACGGTATAGCGGTAGACGCTTTTAAAGGTTTCGGAGCTGCAGAAAGCGGCCCCCCACCAGAACCAGCTGCCCGTGTTTTCATGGAAAGGACGGAAAATGACGGCACCTTTTATCTGAGAGGCAAAGTCGGCAATCATATCGAGATAGGCATTATATCTGTCGTTGTAAGTTCCGCCGGGGAGGATTTGCTTCATGACGTCGCCGGTGAGAACGTTCGGAGAATAGCCGGAAAAGTCATATTTTGCGTAAGAAGGATCCGTTGCGGCATTGTAGGATGCGTTTTCCGTAACGGCAGAAAAGTTCGGCATATGCGCGGAAAGGGTGATGAGCGCACCGTCTGAAATATTTGCGTTAGTCAGTGCAGCCGCTACTGCGACCCGGCCGGCTGACGTGTCCGGGAGAGAGCCCCCGTAAGCTTTGTTATAGTCTGAAACGCTGTATTCGGATCCGGTCAGGGACAGCGCGTCGATTCCGATTACACCGGAAATACTTCCCGTGACATCTTTTGTATCGGAATTGGACAGAGCGGAGCTTCCGGCCTTTTTCCAGGTATCATTCTGATGACCGTAAATGACACTGGAAGATTCTCCGACAGCCTTCAGATAGACGTAAGCTGCTTTTACGGCATCTGTGGCATTCGGATCAGCGAGGGCGATGCTGTCGGCAAGAGCCGTACTTTCATTTGTTGTATTGTCGGCAAGATAAGTGCTGAGACTGCCGTTTGAGACAGCGGAAGGATTCCCGGAATTTACGGTGACGGTTGAGTTGACGTCGTTATCCGACTGGGCATCGGCTGCAATTTCCATATTATCGAAATAAATACTTCCGGAATAATCGGTCATATTGCCGACGACCTTGAGCGCAATCCGGTCTGCGGAAGCTGCTGTCACGGCGTCGAAGGACAATGTGACGTGTTCCTTCATAAGACCGCCGTCGTCTGCGGCCTCTGTTGCCGAAACGGAACTGCTTGAAAAATCATCCGACCATAAAGCAAAAGTGAAGCTGCCCGCGGACATAGAAGAGGAATTGTACCAGAAATCGAAGCTGAATTGCTTTGCACCGGTCAGAACCATGCCGCTTTCACTGTACAAGAGCGTCGGCTGGCTCCAGGAAACGTCCGAATTATTTGAATAGTCCACGTTCATCTCCAGACGTTTGTTTGTGCCGTCATATGTGACCGAGGTGTTCGCATCCCCGTCGTACTGATAGTCCCAGCCGCTGTCGTAGTTCCAGTTCTGCGCATCCGTATCAAAGGTCCATGTTTTAAGTACGGATGAATCCGTTCCCGTAAGAGAGGCAGAAGCCTCGGATTCTGCGGAAACAGTGTTTAGATCGGTATCTGCCCATGCCGGTACGGTCATACTTCCTGCTGCAAGGACGATACTTAAGACGGCAGACAATCCTGCTTTAAAAAATTTATACATATTTCTCCTCCTTTTGCCTGATTATATGCAAAGAAAATACTTAAATTAGTATATTAGATTAAGTAAATAAATGCATATAATTAGCTTATATTTAATTATATTTAACTTCACAAAAGGGGAATCTGTCAATTGTCAGATTTGCCAGTGTTTTTCGATAAAAAAGGACATAATAACGAAAAAGCATGCGGCAGGTTTCCGCATGCTCTTTTTACTTCCTTGTTTTTTTCATATTATCGATGTATTTGTTGCCCCAGAGTTCAATCTGGTCAAGGATGGGACGGAATTCTTCGCCCATTTCGGTCAGGGCGTACTCGGTCCGCGGCGGAATCTCGGCAAAAACTTTCCGTGAAATGATACCGTAGTCTTCGAGTTCGTGAAGCTGTTTGGCGAGAGTTGTCTGCGTGATGGTTTCGAGGCTCCGGTGAAGCTGGCCGAAACGCTTCGGACCTTCGCAGAGCAGATGGACGATCAGAACCGACCATTTGCCGGAAAAAATCTTCTGGGCTGTGAAAAACGGGCATTTGCCGAAAGATGCTTCTGAATAGATTGTTTCACTCATGACGTTTTCCTCTTGTTTTCTTAATTTACACTGTGAAAGATAAAATCCGGCTGCATTTATTGAATTTTGTGTGTTTTCAGGTACAAAACCTTCAAATACAATAATAGTATCTTTTTAGATACTATATACATTATAAGAACCTACTTGAAAATAATGTTATATCATGCAAGAATGTTATATGAAATTTAACTGACATAATAATAGCACTACACAGTAAGAGGAGCAAGTGAAAAATGGAAACCATAAAAAGCAGGATGCCCGTGGTTTTTACAGGACACGGAAGTCCGATGAACACGGTAGAGAATAATCGTTTTACAAAGGAATGGACGCAGCTTTCGGAATTTATTCCGAAGCCGAAGGCAATTCTGGCTGTTTCGGCTCATTGGTATACGCACGGACTTTTCGTAAACCGCAGCGGGCAGCCTGAACAGATTTATGATATGTACGGATTTCCGCAGGAACTTTATGACATAAAGTACGAACCGAAGGGCTCGCCGGAGCTGGCACGCCGGGCGGCCGGGCTTACCGGAGCAGCCGAAACGGACGAGTGGGGAATTGACCACGGAACCTGGTCGGTTCTGCGCAGGATTTTCCCGGACGCGGACGTGCCGGTTGTCCAGCTGTCGGTCAACGGGGATGCCGGTGCGGACTTTCATTATGAGATCGGCCGGAAGCTTGCGCCGCTCAGAGATGAAGGGATTCTCATTTTCGGAAGCGGAAGCATCGTCCACAACCTGAGAAAGGTTGATTGGGAATCGGATGACGGCTATGACTGGTGCAGGGATTTTGACGCTGAAATCAAAGAGAAAATTGCGGCGGGAAAATACGCGGATGTCGTGGATTACAGGCATCTTCCGGCTTATCGGCCGGATGTCTTCGCAACACCGGAGCATTTTTATCCGCTTCTTACGGTACTCGGGGCAGCCGCTCCGGAAGACGGCGTCAGGGTCTTTTCAGAAGGCTCGACGCTCGGGACGATTTCGATGACGGGGTACCTGCTCGGGTAATCCGGGTGTACGGATGCTTCGGCGGAAAGCCGGGATTACCCGTAACTCTGAAAGAAATTAAGATTTACGGGTATTCCGGAGCCTGGGATAAACGGTTGAAAGCCAGGATTACCCGTAATTCTAAA
>DCDB01000106.1 GCA_002316215.1 Lachnospiraceae bacterium UBA1066
AAGGTTGCCGGGATCAGGCGTGATCGCTTCAATATATCCCGATTTAACGAGCAGATATTGAGATAGAAAAATTGGAATTTGGGGGAGCAAACAAAAATGGAAAAGAAGGATAGAAAAAAGGATATAGCTTACTTCCATCTTCCGGGATTATTCGAGTTTTATGATTTGTATAAGATTTTTCTGCCTCTGTTTTATGAGCACAGAGAATTTTTTTATGACTGGTGCAGCATAGGCTCTGTTTATGGAGCTCCGGCGGATTGCTTATGGGGCGGAGGCCGTGTCGGATTCGGAGAAAATAATGCCGGAGAAGTGCTGGCGCTCATGAGAGAATACGGTGTTTCAGCACGGCTTACTTTCAGCAATTCCCTGCTTCGGAAGGAACATCTTTCAGATAAAAAATGCAATACACTCTGTGCCATGTTTAAGAATGACAGCAGGACAGAGAATGGGATTATTATCTGTTCGGATTTGCTGCTTTCCTATATCCGGGAGCGTTATCCGTGGTTTTATTTTGTTTCTTCCACCACAAAGGTCCTTACAGACTGGACGCAGTTTCTGGCAGAACTTGACCGGAAGGAGTTCCGTTATGTTGTACCGGATTTTCGCCTGAACAGAAACTTCGGGAAATGGAAGACACTGCCTGATGCAAAAAAAGAAAAGGTGGAATTTCTCTGCAATGAATGCTGCTGGTTTGGCTGCAGTGACCGGAAGGCCTGCTATGAAAATGTAAGCCGGAAAGTCCTGGGGGAAGACTGTCCGGATCACAAATGTCTTGCCCCTGATGCGGGGGAAGGCTATGTCTTTTCAAAGGCAATGAAAAATCCGGGTTTTATAGGAGCCGGGGAAATTCAAAATTTGTATCTGCCTATGGGATTTTCTGATTATAAAATTGAAGGGCGGAGCCTTGGCAGCGCTCTTATCCTTGAGTTTCTGCTGTATTACATGACAAAGCCGGACTGCCGGCTTCCAGTCAGGGAAAAAATATATTTGAATTCTTCGCTGGATTTGTTTTGAAAATATATAAAAATATGCCTGGGGACTTTAAACCGCCGGGAGTATTGTTTAAATCTTCATAGAGTCTGGATTTCCGGGCTTTATGAAGATTTTTTACTGTTTGAGAAAGATCTGTTGTTTAAAAAGCAGGCGATAAAAGACCGAAAAATCTTCGGACAATATAATAATTTCATTTATAATGAAAAAGCAAGAGTTTACGATATTCAAAAATAAACGAGATATGCTGTTAATGTGAATGAAATTAAATCATATAACCTATTAAATGCGCTGAAAATGGATACGGGATTAAACTATTTAAACAATTTACTTGATAAAATTTAAACACAAGCTTATAATTCAAAACAGAAAAGGAATCTGTACTTCACTATTGACGAACCGCGTATAAAGCCTAATACAAAATAACTTGGAATGTGAGGGGAGTTATGAAAGTTAAAGCTGTTGAAATTGCGAAGAAGCTTGGCATTTCCAAGGCGACGGTTTCGCTTGCTTTGAACGGAAAATCCGGTGTCAACGAAGAAACCAGGAAAAGGATCATGGACTGCTACCATGAGCTTGAAAATCCGGAAATTCCGTCAGCTATCGGCGGAAAGCTCATTAAGGTTATTGTCTGTAACCAGGGAATGAGAATTGTCCAGGACAGCGAAATGGATCTCTGGACCGATGTACTGGCGGTGTTCGACCGCGAAGCAAAGAAGATAAACTATACCGTGAATGTGATTTATGCCAATATCAGGAACGATAATCTCAGGCGGATTATTGACGAATGTAACATGAAAGATACAGCAGGCGTGGTTCTTTTTGCTACGGAACTGAATCCGTCTGATTATCAGCTGTTTAAGGATATCCAGAAGCCGATGGTGATCTATGACAGCGATCTGGAAGACGACAGCCATTATTATATCCTGATTAATAACGGGGACGGCGTTAAAAAGGCGGTTGATTACCTGAAAGAAAGAAATTTCGAAAATATCGTTTATCTGGCCACGGAGATGAATATCTATAATTTCCGGGCGAGAA
Source organism: Lachnospiraceae bacterium UBA1066 (assembly GCA_002316215.1). GTDB lineage: Bacteria > Bacillota > Clostridia > Lachnospirales > Lachnospiraceae > Chordicoccus. The sequence goes on from DCDB01000106.1 coordinate 2,032, forward strand.
GAGAAGGATTTCTGGAGGCGGTCCGCAGGTATAATCTGCCGAAGGAACAGTGCCCGATTGTGGCACTTGGATCCAGAATAGATGAAAACTATCGGAAAATGACGGAGTATCTTGAGCATAATAAACTTCCGGAGGCCTTCATTAATGAAAATTACCAGGTTTCTTTCGGGATGCTGAAAGCTCTGGCTGAAAAGGGCATCCGGATACCGGAAGACGTGAGTGTGATCGGAATCGACGAAATACCGGATTATCTTACCGGAAGCATTCATCTGACAGCCATCAAGATTCCTCATACCCAGCGGGCAAGACTGGTGATGTCTCTCCTTGAGCAGGAAATTGAAAAGGAAGTAGATATTAAATCCAGAGTACTTGCCAACTGCAGACTGGTCGAAGGCAATACAGTAGGCGGCAAAGGGAAGTGAGCGGATCGAAAGAAAAACAGGACGAATCCGCCCGATAAGAAAATTGTAAGGCTAAGATAAAAAAGGCAGAACCAAAGCGGCTCTGCCCTTTTTATCCATTTGAATTAAACTATTTAACAAAAAAGTTTAAACAAGAAAACAAAATAAACAATTATCAGTCAGACAATCTAGTAAAAACAACGAAAATGAATTATTTAAACAAAATATGTTTACAAAAATTGAATTAAAGTTTATATTATAAACATAAAGTTTAGACGAAATAAACATTGAAGTTTAGAGATGAAAGGAGGAAGAAAGGTGAAAAACTGGAATTACGACTTTACAGTTCCGGATCAAAAAAAAGTGCGAATGATTGTTTATACGGACTGCAAGAACGAAGCAGATGATCAATTTGCTCTGGCACATCATCTGATGACGCCGAAGTTTCTGGTGAAAGGAATTGTTGCAGGTCATTTCAACGGCAATCCGCAGGAATGGGGGGAAGGGCATACAGCAGAGGCAAGTTACAGCGAGGTTCATAAAGTCCTGAAATTGATGGATGTAGAGGATCAGTTTAAGGTGTATAAAGGCTCGGAATATCCGCTGACGGACAGTACGGAATATCAGCCGTCCGATGCATGCGATTTCATTATTGAAGAAGCTCTGAAAGATGACCCGCATCCGCTTTATATTGCCTGCCAGGGAGCAATTACGGATCTGGCCTCGGCGATTTTGAAAGAACCGAAAATCTGCAGCCGAATGACAGCCATCTGGATCGGTGGAGGCCAGTACCCGGAAGGTGAAAAGGAATTCAACCTGGAAATGGATATTAAGGCGGCCAACGTCGTCATGAGATCTAAGATGCCGCTGTGGCAGATTCCGATGAATGTCTATAAACAAATGGCAGTAACGCTTGCGGAACTTCAGATGCATGTGAAGCCCTGCGGTGAAATCGGGAATTATTTATTTACCCAGATGGTGGAATTCAATACGAAGGCTGCGGATTTCCCGTGGCCGCATGGGGAAATCTGGGGGCTCGGAGATTCACCGACCGTCGGGGTTCTGCTTCAGGAGAGCCAGAAGAGGGATGTATACGATGTTATTCCGGCACCGGTGTTTAAGGAAGATGAAAGCTACGACTTCAGTGAGAAGAACAGAGACATCCGTGTTTACAAACAGGTTGACGCAAGAATGATCCTCAATGATTTTTATGCAAAGCTGTATCTTAACTATCACCAATAAAATATCATATCTATTAAGGAGAAAAAAATGAAAATGAAAAAAGCCATCGCAGCAGTTCTTACTCTTGCAATATCCGGTACATTATTTACCGGCTGTGCTGTGACATCAGACAGTGCGTCTACAACATCCGGAACAGCATCCGGAACGGTTTCCACGGCGGCCTCCGCGACATCTGCTGCGACTTCTGCGGCAGCTTCAACAGGCGATACGGCCGGAAAAACAGTTATTGAGTTTTTCAATCAGAAAACGGAAATTGTTGACATCCTGCAGAACCTGATTTCTGAATATGAAAAGGAAAATCCGACAATCAGCATTGAACTTACAACACCGACGGATGCCACTACGGTACTGACCTCCAGAATGGCAAGCGATGATACACCGGACATCTTTACGCAGTGGCCGTCTTCCACATTCTTTTCAGAAGTCGATTCCGGATATGTTATGGATCTGACGGATACCGGCATCATGGATAATGTCTCGGATGTCGCGAAGAACCAGTGGAAACACAACGGAAAAGATTATGCGGCTGAAATTTCCTATAACTGTTCCGGCATCTGGTACAACAAGGATCTGTTTACGAAGGCCGGGATTACGACGCTTCCGACAACCTGGGATGAACTCATGAAAGACTGCGAGACATTCAAAGCTGCCGGAATTACACCTTTTGAAGTTTCTGCAAAAGAGACAAGTATTACGGATCGTCAGCTGCAGGTCTTCCTTGCCTCCTGTATGGGCGATAATTATCAGACATTTGAAGATGCCGCTTCAGGAAAAACAATGGATTCCAAAGCGTCCTATGCATCTTCGCTTCAGAGCATGGCTTCCAAGATGCTTCAGATGATCAGTTATGCACAGAGTGATGTGGCAGGCACCGATCAGGACAGTGCAACGGCGGACTTTGCAAGCGGAAAAGCAGCGATGATGATCGGCGGATCCTGGCTTCTTGCTTCCGTTACGTCGGCAAACCCGGATATCAATATGGCCATGATGCCTATTCCGGGCGACACGGCGGCAGATACAAATACATGTGCTTATCCCGGGGATATGACGCTTTGCATCGCAGCAAAATCCGATGTTCAGAAAGAAGCAGTCGCCTTTGTAAAATGGATGACGGATAAGACTCAGGCAACGGAATACGCCAAAGCAGAAGGAAACCCGTCCTGCATTAACGGTGTCGACTATGTCGCGGATCAGTTTAAGGATTTGTATGATAACTATGTAACAACCGGAAAGTTTATCCTGAATCCGGACTGCACATGGTCCAGTGCACAGCAGGGTGCAGCCGGCGCAGCAGTCCAGCAGCTCTACTATGATCAGGATGCCAACGCCTTTGCAGAAAACCTGACTTCTGCGTTCAACGACAATTAACATGTTGTTTATCCAGGTCTTTCCGATGACGGGGTTCATCGGAAAGGCCCACAGAAACAGGAGGAGACAAAGTGAAAACAAAGAATAAAATGACGCGAAAGGAAAAGATACTTCTTTCGTGGACGATTATCCCGCTGGCCCTGTATACGCTGTTTTTCATCGTACCGGTGGCGATGGGCATCAATTACAGCTTTACGGATTGGAACGGTCTGACACAGACTTATAATTACAACGGTATTGCGAACTTCATTTCCCTGTTTACCTCGAAGCGTATTCTGAATTCCCTTGCTTTTACAGGAAAATATACTTTCTTTCTCGTAATCATCATCATGTTTCTTGCAATGCTTTTTACAATTCTTCTGACTTACGTGGTCTCAACGCGTCTTCGGACTTTCTTCCGCTCGGTAATCTTCTTTCCTGTGGTTCTGTCACTTGTTACCGTAGGCCTTGTCTGGAATCAGATTATGTACAGGGTTCTTCCCCAGCTGGGACAGATGCTTGGGATCGGCTGGCTTTCCAGTAATATCCTGGGTGATCCGAAAACAGCGATGTGGGGTGTCATCTTTGTAAATGTCTGGCAGGGAGTGGCCGTTCCTTTTGTCATTCTTCTGGCCGGGATCCAGAATGTTCCGACAGATCTTTATGAAGCAGCCAAGATCGACGGCGCCACACCGTTCAAGCTCTTTACAAAAATCACGATTCCTTTTTTGATCCCGACAATTAATGTAGCTTTTGTCATGGTATTAAAAAGCGGAATCACAGTCTTCGATTACATTCAGGCGATGACGGCCGGAGGGCCGATGCGTTCGACAGAATCAGCCGGCGTCCTGATCTATGAACTTGCATTTACGGATTCCAAAGCGGGGCAGGCATCTGCCTATGCATTCCTTCTTCTGATTATTATAGCCTTGATTTCGGTACTGCAGATGAAGGTCAGCTCCAAAGTGGAGGTAGGGCAGTTATGAAAAAGAAAATTCCGGTTAAGGTTATAACGTATATTTTTCTGGCTTTTATAGCTATCCTGGTAATTTTCCCGATCTATGTGACATTTGCCACAGCCTTCAAGACAACGGAGGAGTCCACAAAGAATTTCTTTTCATGGCCGCAGAATATTTATATCGGAAACTTTGTCAAGGTCATGGCGGATGCGCATTTCTGGGATTATATAAAAAATTCATTCCTTATCACGGTCATTTCCGTAGTTGTCACAGGAATCATGATTCCGATGGTGTCATTTTCCATCGCCAGACTGATGAGGAAATACAAGTATTTTAAGATTCTTTATTTTGTCTTTGTGCTTTCGCTGTTCGCTCCGTTCCAGGTCCTGATGGTACCTTTGACGCAGCTGTGCACGAAGCTCGGTCTTATGAACCAGGCGGGCATCATTCTTATCTACTGTGCATTTGCTTTAGGGCAGGGCGTGTTCCTGTTTGTCGGATATTATAAATCCATTCCGGTAGAGCTGGAAGAAGCAGCCGTGATTGACGGCTGCACGACGACGCAGACCTTTTTCAAAATCGTCTTTCCGCTGGCAAAGCCCATGACAATGACGGTTATCATCCTGAATACTTTATGGATCTGGAACGATTTCCTTCTTCCTTTGCTGATACTCAATAAATCCGCATCGAATTGGACACTGCCGCTTTACCAGTACAACTTTAAGTCAGCCTATACCTTTGACTATAATCTGGCATTTGCATCCTTTATGTTCTCCATCGTGCCGATGATCATTATGTATATCTGCCTGCAGAAGAACATCATTGAAGGCCTGACGGCAGGTGCAGTAAAATCATGATATCAGGTACAGTAAAGTTTTCCTGCAAGCCTGTTAATAAATGGGGCAGCATTCCGGTGCTGTAAAATCCTGATATCAGGTACAGTAAAGTCCTGACAGAAAGAATGATTTTTGATGTTAACGTCTGCAGGATATAAATGATATTACATCAGGCGGGACATTCTGTGAAATCTGCGGGAATGTCCCGCTTTTTAAGAAGGAGAAGAAAATGATCAAAGAATTACGGAAAATTCCGGACAGCGGTAAGAGCCATCCGATGAATTCGGCGGAATACCACTGCCATTTAAAAAGCTCCGGATACGCTGAAGATGAATATCTCATGACCGGTACGGCCAACATTTATACGGAAAATGAAGACCGCAGGGTTTCGGTCATTTTCCCGGAGGCGCCCTATACAACGCGGCTTCTTGTCAGAAGACCGGTGGAAGTTACTGCTTTCAGCGGGAATGTCGTTCTGGAAATCCTGAATTCGACAGCGATGACCGACATCGACCGCATGTGGATCAATGCCTGGCCGTATCTGATGCGGAATGGAGACATTTATATCGGTATTACAAGTAAAGGACATGTGGTTGACGCACTGAAATGCTTCGATCCGCAGCGCTATGCAAAAATAAACTGGGCCAATCCGCTGCCCGGCCGCAGACGGCCGGAACGTACCTCTTCCGTACTTAAGTTCCTGCCGCAGTTTGAAAGCGGACTTTTTTGGGATATGCTGATGGATCTGGCCGGGCTTCTTCGAAGCGATACGCCGGACAACCCTGTTTCCCGTTACCATCCTGATTTTCTTTACCTCACGGGATGGTCTCAGTCCGGGAGCTATGTCACCAGGATTGTAAAGTCCTTTGCCTGTCTGCCTGAAAACAGGCCGGGCGGGAAGCCTCTTTTTGACGGATATCTTGCAGCCGGCTGCGGCGCCGATGTCGCTCCGGTCAATGCCTATGAAT
>DCDB01000034.1 GCA_002316215.1 Lachnospiraceae bacterium UBA1066
CCCTTTGCCTCAAGCAGATTCTTGAGATTCTCGACAGATGCTGCGTTGACCGGAACCGTGACCGTTAGGCCGGAGCCGTCAGCGACCACAGCGTCCTCTTGCGGCTCGGCTTCGGCGGTAAAGCCTTTCTCCTCCAGTCCGAGGAGAAGCTCCTCCAGAGCATCCTCATCGGCACAGGCAAGGTCTCCGTTGCGCTCGATCATGAAACCCCCTATCTGGTAAGCGTAGGTCGGTGCCTTCATGTACGCGGCCTTTTCTCCGGTAATCTCAGCGATGGCAGCTGCCAGCTCTTTTCTCTGTCTTCCTTTATAATTCATCTTCATGTGCGTACCTCCTTGATTTTTAAGGCCCTGTGGCCTTTTGGTACGTACATACATCACTCTGTTCGGAGAGAATAGCAAGCACTATGTGCAGGATAAGTTGATAAATATCTGTGTCCTTCCGGGCATAGAAAAACGGCCAGACATGAGGCTTTCTCACATCTGACCGTTATTCTTTTGCTCCGCTTAGAGGCTGTCCTTAAAAACCTTGTTTTCCAAAATCCCTAAGTCCACCCATCTGAGCGGAAGGCCTTTTTGAGTTTAAAGCTTTAACCGATTTTTGCGAGCAGTTCGCTTTTCTTGGCCGTGAATTCTTCTTCCGTCAGGATTCCTTTATCCCTCAGGTCGCCGAGCTTTGTAAGCGCATCGTACACGTCGTCCCTTGAAAGAGACGGAGCCGCGGCTTTTGGCGCAGGGGACTGTACTGCGTGTGCGGGAGAAACGGAAGAGCCGGTGCTCTTAGCCTGCGGTGCAGGAGCCGCGTCGGAAGGACGGCCGGAAGTATCCGACGGAGACGGTATGGCAGAAGAAACGCCAGGAGCCTCTTCCGATGACGAAACAGCGGATGTTCGGACTTCTGTGCCGGATGAAGAAACAGCCGGGGATGGTTCTGCGGCATCGGCATCTGTTTCTGCAGGATTTTCTGCGGCTGAAAGTCCGGAAGCAGCTTTCTGGGGCTCTTCGTTTTCTGAAAAAGAGGCTGCCGTTTTTTCGTCTGCTGCCGAAACTTCGTCGTTGTCCACGACATCCCTGATTTCTTCTTTACTCATTTCATCGGGTACGTAATCGTCTTCAATCGGTTTCGAAGCTCCGCTGTATCCCTGCTTGTTTTTAAAAGATCCGCGGCGTTTGGCTGCCTTGGCCAGGGCGCGCTCTTCAATACGGGCATCAATGCGGTTCTGGCGTACAGTCCTTATGATGTAGCTGATGAGGCGGATGATCCCGAGAAGAATCAGGGCGAGGACGGCTGTGCAGATCATCTCGAATCCGTTCTTATTCGGGCCGCGGAACCCCCCGATGACAGCGAAACCGATGCAGGCGACAATAAAGATTTTGCGAAGCACGCCTGCGACTTTATTTGAAAAGAACAGAACGAAAAGATAAACGATGAGAACAATAACACAGACCAGCATTCTGCTTGAAAATTCCTGCCGCAGGTAGTCGGGTACTTTTTCAATATAACTAAGGATCCTGTTCATAAAAACCTCCTTCTATAGAATATTGCTAAAAAGATATCCTAACACAAAATGATACCAAAATCCAGCGATATATGCTAATATGAAAACGCAGGCATTTTTTAGGAACGGGACTAAACACAGCGGCGTTTCGTGAAAACCGGGTACTGAAGAATGCAGATGAACGGCTAAAACAGGGGAGGACACCATGGATACAGAGAAAAATACTGAGAACAGTAATGAAAATGAAGGGAAAGTCTCCCGTAATTTTATTGAAGAAATTATTGACAGGGATCTGGCCGAGGAAAAGTACGAAAAAATATGTACGCGTTTTCCGCCGGAACCGAACGGCTATCTGCATATCGGCCATGCCAAATCTATTCTCCTGAATTACGGTCTGTCAAAAGAATACGGAGGCCAGTTTAATTTAAGATTTGACGACACGAACCCGACGAAGGAAAAAGAAGAGTTTGTCGAATCCATCAAGGCGGATGTCCGCTGGCTTGGTGCTGATTTCGGCGAACATCTTTATTTTGCGTCGAATTATTTCGACACGATGTATGAGAAAGCGGTTTTGCTGATAAAAAAGGGACTGGCCTTTGTGTGCGACCTCTCGGCGGACGAAATAAGGGAATACAGGGGAACGCTTACCGAACCCGGGAAAGAGAGTCCGTACAGGGGACGCATGATTGAAGAAAACCTCCGTCTTTTTACGGAAATGAAGAACGGGAAGTATGAAGACGGCGCTAAGGTTCTGCGTGCGAAGATCGATATGGCTTCCCCGAATATCAACATGCGCGATCCTGTCATTTACCGGATTGCGCATCTGACGCATCAGAACACGGGGGACAAATGGTGCATTTATCCGATGTATGATTTCGCCCATCCGATTGAAGATGCGATTGAAGGCGTCACGCACTCTATCTGTACGCTGGAATTTGAGGATCATCGGCCGCTTTACGACTGGGTCGTCGCCAATACAGACTGGGAACATCCGCCGAAGCAGATTGAGTTCGCCAAGATGTATCTGACGAACGTCGTGACTGGAAAACGCTATATCAAGAAGCTTGTCGAGCAGGGAATCGTTGACGGCTGGGATGATCCGAGACTGGTGACCATTGCAGCTCTCCGCCGCCGGGGCTTTACGCCGGAGTCCATCCGGATGTTTGTCGGCCTGGTCGGCGTTTCCAAGGCAAATTCGTCTGTGGATTATGCGGAGCTGGAATACTGCATCCGGGAAGATCTGAAGATGAAGTGCCCGCGCATGATGGCTGTATTGGATCCGATCCGCCTGATTATCGATAACTATCCGGAAGGAGAAAGCGAGCTTTTGGAAGCGGACAATAATCTGGAGAATCCGGAGCTTGGAAAGAGGCAGATCCCCTTCGGACGCGAACTCTTTATCGAACGGGATGATTTCATGGAAAATCCGGTTCCGAAGTACAAGAGGCTTTATCCGGGAAATGAAGTGCGCCTGATGCATGCTTATTTCGTAAAAGCGATAAGCTGCGAGAAAGATGCAGACGGAAATGTGACGGCGGTCCACTGCGCCTACGATCCGGAAACAAAGGCAGGTTCCGGCTTTGAAGGCCGTAAGGTCAAGGGCACCATCCACTGGGTGCCGGCTAAAGAAGCTTTCTGTGCGGATGTGCGGCTTTATGAGAACCTGATCGATGAAACGAAAGGTGTTTACAACGAAGACGGTTCCCTCAACCTGAACCCGAATTCCCTGACGGTTGTGAAGGCCTGCCTGGAGCCGGCGCTTAAAGCTGCCTCAGCTTATGACAGCTTCCAGTTCGTAAGAAAGGGCTATTTCTGCGCAGATGCTAAAGATTCAAAGGAGGGAGCTCCGGTATTCAATCGGATCGTGACGATGAAGAGCTCATTTAAGCTGCCCAAATGATAAAAGCCTGTATTTTCGATCTTGACGGCACGGTGCTGTACACACTGGAATCGATTGCCCGTGCCGGAAATAAAATGCTGGAACAATTAGGCTTCCCTGTGCAGCCGGTCGACGACTACCGTTTTTACTGCGGAAACGGTGCGGACAAACTGGTAGAGAGATTGCTGAAGAAAACCGGCGGGATGAATCCGGAGAATTACAGCTGCGGCTGTCTTTTAAACCGCAGGTTTCTTGCCGAAGCGCCTCTTTACCGCGTGCATCCCTATGAGGGTATGACAGAGGCTCTGAAAGAATTGAAGAGGCGGGGAATCCTGCTGGCGGTATTTTCCAATAAGCCGGACGGAGCCGCCAAAGATGCAATTGAGGGCTCTTACGGTGCAGGGCTCTTTGATCTTGTCCGGGGACAAAAAAAAGATGTTCCTATGAAACCCGCTCCGGACGGCGCACTTGAAATTGCGGGAGAACTTGGATGTCTGCCGTGCGAATGCCTGTATTTCGGAGATACAGGAACCGATATGCAGACGGGAAAAAATGCCGGGATGAAGACTGTCGGCGTGCTCTGGGGGTATCGCGGCAGGAAAGAACTGGAGGAAAATCAGGCGTCCTGCATCATCTCTAAACCGTCAGAGATTCCCGGCCTTCTTTCGGTATCCTGAAATTTTGTAAAAAATATTTTATGAGAAGGAATTCAGTATGATTAAGCTTGTGGCAAGTGATATGGATGGCACGCTGCTGCCGGATTTTGACTCCTATATTACGGAAGAGATGTTTGATATTATCCGCGAATTAAAAAAGCACGGGATTACTTTCCTTGCGGCGAGCGGACGTCAGCATCCGAATCTTGAACACCTTTTTACACCGGTGAAGGATGATATCTATTATATGTGCGAGAACGGCTGTCTTCTTTATGTCGACGGGAAGATGGTCCGCAAGGAAGTTATGGATTATGGGCTCGGACAGGAGCTTTTGCATGCCATCATGGAGAAGCCCGGGGCTGAGGCCCTGGTTTCCGGTGAAGAAACCTGCTATATACAGCCTAAGGATCCTGAGTATCTTGTCCAGATCCGGGATGTCGTGCGTAATGAAGTAACGGTCGTGGACGATATTTTCAATACGCCGGAAGAATATTTTAAGATTTCCGTTTATGAGAAAAATGATGCAGGACAGGCAGCGGAATACTGGCAGCGGCTCTTCGGAGACGAGGCCACGGTTGTAACCTCCGGCCTTACCTGGATTGATATGATGCCGAAAAATGTCAACAAGGGCACTTCCATTTCCTGGCTTATGCATTATCTCGGAATCACGCCGAAGGAAGTCATGGCTTTCGGGGATAATTATAACGATGAAGAAATGCTGAATCTTGTAGAATACAGCTATGCAATGAAAAAAGCACCGAAGGACATTAAAGATTTTTGCTACGGAACAACCGGAAGCGTTGAAAAGACGCTGAGGAAATTCCTGGCGGATTTAAGGTAAACGCGCAATTGCTGATAGGAATTGAAACAGAAAATCCGGAGGAGAACAAAATGGCGGAATATTCCGAAGAGAGCCTGAATACATTTTTAGAGCACCAGGGGCAGCTTTTTAATGAGCCCGTTGCTGAAACGCCGGAAGAGGCGGAAGCATTTTTAGAAGACTGTATGGCGGCCGAAGCCGATACGATCAAGGATGTCCGCGAATATCTCGACGAGATGGGGATGGATGCCGGAGAACTTACGGATGCAGAAGTCCTGGATCAGGCGGAGGTGTTTGCGCTTCCGTCCGGGCGCTACCTGATTGTGGAAGGATGACAGGCAGGGGGATAGAATTAAAAGCCGGAACACAGACAGAAAACGGGAAAGTAAACAGGAAAGTAAACAGGAAAGAAAACTGGAAAGAAAAGAGTTTGAAAATAAGATAGAAACAGATCGGAAACACGATAGAAAAAAGTTTGTAAACAGAATGGAAGGCAGAATGGAAAATAACGGAAAGAATGAAAACAGTGTAAAGAATGAAAATTGTGAAAAGAATGAAGGCAGGACAGTGAATAAGGAAACCGCGGAGCATTATGACGTCCTGATTATCGGGGCGGGGCCGTCGGGCATTTTCTGCGCCTATGAACTGATTAATAAGCGTCCGGATATGAAAATCATGATTATAGAAAAAGGCAGGCCGATTGAGGACAGGGTCTGCCCGAAGCGCGTGACGAAGGTCTGCGTAGGCTGCAAGCCGTGCTCGATTACGACCGGGTTTGCCGGCGCCGGTGCATTTTCCGACGGCAAATTGTCGCTTTCACCGGATGTCGGTGGAAATCTGCCCGAAATCCTGGGTTATGACAAAGCGCTGGAGCTGATCCATGATTCAGACGATATCTACCTTAAGTTCGGTGCGGACAAGAATGTTTACGGCATAAATAAAGGCCAGGAAATCCGTGAGATAAGAAGACGTGCCATCGGGGCCAACCTGAAGCTGATCGAGTGCCCGATCCGTCATCTCGGGACGGAAGAGGGGTATAAACTGTATCAGAAGATCCAGGATTATCTTCTGGAGCACGGTGTTACCATGCGTTTTAATACGATGGTCAGCGATATTGTCATTGCAGACGGCGCCGTTCAGGAGGTCGTGACGGATAAGGGGCGGCACTATACAGCCGGCGAAGTGATCGCTGCGGTCGGGCGTGAAGGAGCGGACTGGTTTTCGCATATCTGCGACAGTCACGGAATCCAGACGGAGGTCGGCACGGTAGACATCGGCGTCCGCGTCGAGGTGCGTGACGAAGTTATGGAATTCCTGAATAAAAATCTTTACGAGGCGAAGCTTATTTACTATACGCCTACTTTTGATGATAAAGTCCGGACCTTTTGTACGAATCCTTCCGGTGAGGTGGCGACGGAATATTATGACAACCACCTGGCGGTCGTCAATGGGCACGCTTATAAGTCCGAGAAAATGAAAACTTCAAATACAAATTTTGCCCTCTTGGTTTCCAAGAATTTTACGAAGCCTTTCCACACGCCGATTGAATACGGCAAACATATCGCCCAGCTTGAGAACATGCTCTGCGACGGGAAAATCATGGTGCAGACCTATGGAGACCTGAAGAGAGGCCGCCGTACGACGGACGAGCGTCTCTGCAGGAACAATCTGATCCCGACGCTCAAGGACGCCGTGCCGGGGGATCTGTCGCTGGTATTTCCGCACCGTATTATGGTCGATCTTATGGAAATGCTGGAGGCCCTCGATAAGGTGACGCCGGGGATCATCAGCGACGAGACGCTGCTCTATGGCGTTGAGGTCAAGTTCTATTCCAACAAAGTCGTGGTGGATCAGCATTTCAGGACATCGGTTAAGGGCTTGCGTGCAGTCGGTGACGGAGCTTCTGTCACGCGCGGACTTCAGCAGGCATCGGCGAACGGACTTTCTGTGGCAAGGAGTATCTTAGATGGCAATTGACGCTTTCAATGCTCTTTATAAGAGCGGGATCACAAAAAAAGAAGCTTACCGGAAGGCAGCTCTTACGAAGCTTGGCGATGCGCTTTCTGCCGGACGGGAGGATGTTCTTAAGGCTCTTATGGCGGATCTCGGGAAGACGAAACAGGAGTGCGCCCTCATTTTTGCGGGCTTTGTTACCCTGCCCCTTACGAACGTGATCCGGAAGACAGGAGATTATCTTTCGCCTTCGTTTCTGCCGCCTGTGCCGCCGTACGTTATTTCTTCCGGAAAGATTATTCCTGAGTCTTATGGTACCGTAGCCGTGCGTCCGGATAAGCGCTTTCCGTTTTTAGCGGCTTTCGGACAGTTCCTTGCAAGCCTCGCAGCCGGAAACTGCACAGTGCTTTCATTTTATGGAAAAGAGACCGAAACGGCTAAGCTCATGACGGGGATTGTCAATGCGGCTCTTCCGGAAGGTTTTGGGAAGATTGCTCTCGGCAACACAGCGACAGGAGTTTTCCGCTTCGATCTTACTTTCCGCGGAGAAGAGCAGCGGGGACAGGTTCCGGCGGTCGTCGATGCAACAGCCGATCTGGACCAGGCGGCAAAGAAGATTGTCTACGCGTGGCGCAGGATGGCGTGCCTTACGGGCATATCGCCGGAAGTCCTTTACGTGCCGGAGGTAATCGCGCCGGCCTTTATAAAAGAAGTTGATAAATGGGCGAACCGCTTCCCGGGAAAGGGTGAGCCGGAAAAGCTGGCGGTGAAGAACTGGAAGACACTGGAGGATCTTCTTCCGGCACTTACGGCTCTGCCTGTTCCGCCTGCTCTGTATCTTTTTACGCAGGACGACAGGGTGCGGGAAAGTGTCATGGCCGGTGTCCCGTTCGGGCAGGGCTGCATCAATGAAACAACACTGCGGCCGGTTCCGATAAGCCGTATGGTATGTGAATTTACATTTGACAAAACTGTTATGATACGCTGACAAAAGGCCTGCGATGCAGGCTTTTTTTGTGCCATGGAATATGAGGAGGCATAAATGCTCGTATGTCTTGCAGAAGACGATCCGTTTTTTCAATCGGTCATTAAGGAGCTGGTCTGCGGAGCCGGATATGAATTTTCCGGCGTGCGCAGCTGCCGTGAATTTTATGCGCTGAAAGAAGTGCCCGATCTGTATATTCTGGATATTAACCTTCCTGACGGTAACGGCACGGATCTCTGCCGGGAAATCCGCAGAGTATCGCATACGCCGGTTCTCTTTCTTACGGTAAAGGATACGGACGCCGATATTGTCGAAGGTTTTGCCGCAGGTGCTGACGATTACATTACCAAGCCTTTTGTCCCGGCAGTCTTTCGGGCGAGAGTTTCGGCGCTTTTGCGGAGAAGCGCCTGGAATGGCTGCAGCAAAAAGCACTTTATGTCCGGCGACCTGAAAATTGACCTTCAGGATCGCCGTTTATTCAAAGGTGAAAATGAGGTTCCGCTGTTTCCGCCTCCCGGAGGAAGAATATCATCTGAGATAATTTACAGGCCGGGTTCTGCCGGTGTCCGTGTTGCAAACAACTGTGCTCCTGAAGCATCGCTCCCGGATCTTACACGCTACGGGACGGTTGCCAAAGATCATTTCGGAATCGGATTGCAGCTTGCGGACGCGATTCTTACGGCACATTACGGTTCCTTGCGTTTTTACCGTAACGGAACTTACCTGACGGCGGAAGTCAGTCTGCCTGTGCTAAAAGGAAAAGACGCTTATTGCAGTACAGAAGGAACGCCGGCAGGACAGCAATGACGAGACCGAAGATAAGATAGGCGGCCCACGGAAAGTTATACAGTCCGAGCCTTGCGGCATTTTGAAGGGAATATCGGAACGACAGCCTTTTAGAGGCCATTATTTCAGCCGTAAGAGGCAGGATGCGGACGGAAAGAAATACTGCTGTTCCGGCAAGATCGAGAAGAAGGCCGAATTTTAATAACGGTCTTACGGCCGCAAGACGCAGTTTCTTTTTGTCTGCGCCGAGATCCGTAAGAAGCCGGAGCTTTTCATTTTCCGCATACAGGGTGTGCAGGATCTGGACGCAGGCAAGAAAACAATGAGCAATCAGGACAATACCCGCAAGAAGCAGGAAAAAGGTGCGCATCGTTATGAAATTTTGAAAACGCCTGGCCTTATCCTCATACATGTTGGAAAATGAAAGGCCGTTCGTTTTTATGCGGGAGGACAGACCGGCGGACAGCGTTCCGTCGGCATTCCCTGAAAGATAGGCACTTACGTAATTGCTGTGGGAAAGACTGTCGGAAATAAGAGCTGCGGCAGTTTCCCGGCTCATAAACACCATCCCCTCGCTGCAGAAACGCCCGGCATACTGCAGATCCGATGCGTTTTTACGGATGACTCCGGCAACAAGAAAAGAATGTGAAACACCATTTAAGGTCATTTGCAGTTCATCACCGCTCCGTATGGTATCTTCGTTCAGGATCTGCTGCCCGGAAGTTAGAAGCGTATGTTCCGTATAGATGTCATATCCGCCTTTTCCGTCGGTAATGATGGCCGGGAGACAGAGGATGACACTGCCTTCTTTAATATCTTTCGTACTGGCCTGATCCAGAATCCAGCGGCCGTAATCGCTGCCAAAGTCCACGGCGATGACAGACGGCTTTACGGCTCCTGTTCCCACAGCCTGCTCACGGTTTTTCACAATGATTTGCTGATATGCGGATTTTTCTTTTCCTGTCCAGGTAAGACTATCGCACGAAAAATTATAAGAAGCATCCGCCATGCCGATACCTTCCGTTGCCCTGACGGCGTTCAGGCCCGCCGCGTCCATGGATGCGCTGCCGCCATTTCCGGCCCAGATAAAATCCGGGGAGGACGCATCTGTGCCGTAAACGCTAAAGGTATAACTTTTATAGGCAGCAAATACAATAGCCTGGCAGGTACCTGAAACTGTAAGAAAAATAAGGCACCATAAAAGCACGGATTTAATGTGCGCGTTTCTGTAAATCCGGAAGAGGTTTTGCCGGAGATCCGTCTTAAGGCATTTCCGTCTTGAAATGGGAAGACCGGGCTTTTCTTCTTCACCGCCTGTCCGGAGTGTCCGCAGTACGGAAAATACAGTTCCCAGGAGAAGGGCGAATAGTTCTGTTCCGGCAAGAGGCAGCATTTTAACAGGACTGAAGGAGAAAAGGTATCCCTTTCCGCAGGTAAGAAGGATTTTCACAGCAAGGATGCCTGAAAAGGAACCGCAGAAGAATCCGGATGCCCAGCACAGAGTACGGTCAAGCCGCTGCTCTATTTCCGTGATATTTTACCCAAGAGATCTGACTGTGCCGCTGTCAGGCAGCAAAAGTCCGCTTGCTTCCCTGGCTTAAAATAAAGTGACAAGTCAGAATAAGTATAAATATTGTTAGCACTCATTAAAAAAGAGTGCTAATTTTCTCTTGACTTTTCATTTTACAGGATTTATTATGGCTATTATAGTAAATATAGAACATGACGCCGCCTTTTACGCGGCGAAAAATAAAGGAGTGACAGACATGGCAATGCAAAAAGGAAAGTTATCCATTAACAGCGAAAATATGCTGCCGATTATCAAGAAATGGCTTTATTCCGATCATGACATCTTTGTCCGCGAGCAGGTTGCAAACGGCTGCGATGCCATTACGAAACTGAGAAAGCTGGAAGGCGTTGGCGAATACAAGCCCGAAGAAGGACACAAATATGAGATCCGCGTTATCGTCGACCCTGATGAAAAGACACTGAAGTTCATTGATAACGGTATCGGCATGACGGCGGATGAAGTCGTGGAATACATCACGCAGATCGCTTTCTCCGGAGCTACCGAATTCCTTAAGAAGTATAAGGGCAAGACGGATGAAGATCAGATCATCGGCCATTTTGGGCTGGGCTTTTATTCAGCCTTCATGGTAGCGGACGAGGTGCACATCGACACGCTTTCCTACCTTCCGGATGCGAAACCGGTGCATTGGGAGAGCGACGGCGGTTCGGAATATTCGATTGACGACGGAAGCCGCACGGAAGTCGGAACGGAGATTACGCTTTTCCTCAATGACAGCAGCTATGAATTCTGCAATGAATACAGGGTACGCGAAGTCCTGGAAAAATACTGCTCGTTCATGCCGGTGGCTATTTATCTGGAAGATACCGGAAAAGACGCGAAGAAACGCGCCGAAGACGAAGAGAAGCGCCTGATTGAGGAAGACAAGAAAGCGGCAGACGAGGCAATCAAGAAAGGCGAAGCTGTACCGGAGCCTCATAAGAAGGCGGTACCGCAGCCGATCAATGATGTCCATCCGCTTTGGACCAAGATGGCCAAGGACTGCACGGACGACGAATATAAGGCATTTTACAGAAAGGTATTCAACGATTATAAAGAACCTCTTTTCTGGATCCACCTCAATATGGACTATCCGTTCAACCTGAAGGGCATTCTTTATTTCCCGAAGATCAATACGGAGTATGACGCCCTGGAATCGCAGATCAAGCTGTACAACAACCAGGTCTTCATTGCCGATAACATCAAAGAAGTCATACCGGAATTCCTGATGACCATGAAGGGTGTTATTGACTGTCCGGATCTTCCGCTCAATGTCTCGAGATCCGCGCTTCAGAACGACGGAACGGTGCACAAGATTTCCGACTATATCTCAAAGAAGGTTGCCGATAAGCTTTCCGGTATGTGCAAGACCGACCGTGAGAACTATGAAAAATACTGGGACGATATCAGCCCGTTCATCAAATACGGCTGCATCAAGGATACAAAATTTGCTGATAAGATGATGGACTTCATGCTCTTTAAGGATCTGGACGGCAAGTATCTGACACTTAAAGAATACGAAGAGAAGAACAAGCTCGGCGTCGAAGAAGAAAAGAAGGAAGAAGCGGAGGCTGCCGCAGCAGAAGAAAAGAAGGCCGGGACGGAAGAGTCCGGAACAGAAGCGTCCGGAACAGATGAAAATGTCGTTGATGCGGCGGCAGAAGTTGTCGAAGAGCCGAAGGCGGAAGAGACAGCGGAAGAAAAACCGGAAGATTCGAAAGAGGACGGAACCGAAGCTGCAGAAGCCGCGACTGAAGATACTGAGGAAGATAAGACCGGAACCCCGAAAGAAGAGAATGCTCCAAAGACTGCTGAAGAAAAGCCGGCAGCGGAAAATGAAGAACCGAAGGAGCCGGAGAAATCGACAGTCTTCTATGTTACGGACGAGGTACAGCAGGCACAGTATATTGCGATGTTCCGCAAGAGCAAGAAGGACGCCGTTATCCTGAAGCAGAATATTGACGCTCCGTTCATCACACAGCTCGAGCAGCGCAACCAGAACCTGAAATTTGCCCGCATCGATGCGGAACTTTCCAATGATTTTGTCGGCGAGGAGAGCGTAAAGAAGGAAGATGCGGATGCGCTGACAGAGATCTTCCGCAAGCACTTAGGCAATGACAAGCTCGATGTCCGTGTCGAGAATATGAAGGATCCTGAAGTTGCAGCCATTATGACGCTTTCGGAAGAGAGCCGCCGTATGCAGGATATGATGAAAATGTACGGCATGAATGAAAAAGCGGATCCGTCCATGTTCGGAGGGAAGGAAACACTGGTGCTCAACGCCAGCCACCCGCTCGTAAAGTTCGTTCTTGAACATAAGAAATCATCTTCTGTACCGGTCATCTGCGAACAGCTTTACGACCTGGCCATGCTTTCGCACAAACCGCTTTCGCAGGAAGAAATGACAAAATTCGTCAAACGTTCTAACGAGATCATGCTGCTTCTCACGAAGTGACCGGATAAAAGCCAAAGCCAAGAATTCAACTGCAAGAGGCCAGAGCCAAAAGCTTTCTGTGAACAGGTTAAAGCTAAAAGTCAATTGCAAGAGGCCGGAGCCAAAAGCTTTCTGTAAACAGGTTAAAGCTAAAAGTCAATTGCGCGCAGGCCGAAACCAAAAGCTGCCTGCAGGCAGGAAAGCTTAAAAATACAGCCGGAAGGATGCTTATACGTCCTTCCGGCTGAGATTTATCCGGCCTGTTCCGTTGCAATTCCGTTCTTTTTAAGGAAGCTCATGATCCACAGATCCCATCCGTTATCAATGGTTCTGTCCATTGTAAAGGAGCGCAGAGACGTTCCCGTGGTCAGGCGGAGCTGGCCGTCCTTGTAGGTGATGTTAAGATAGAGCCCGTATATCTCATCTGCTTCGTGATTAATGGAAGAAGCGGCGAGAAAATCCGGGATTTTTTCATTTGGAAGAAGAAAGACAAACTTAAAGGCGAGCGGAGTGGTTTTCCCCTTAATGATAGAAAAACAGTATTCTTTAAGCCGCGGCCACGGCGTATAAGCAAGGTCGGCAAGGATATTGGTCTTTTCAGGATCCAGAAAGTCCCGCTGCCAGGTTCCGTCTATGGAAAATGTGCAATAGGTCGTTACGGACCCTTCCGAGAGCTGAAAGCCATCGAAAGTTTTTCCGATCAGGAACTGTGCCATGAAGTTTTTGATATCCGTGACATTTAAAGCAATCATATGAAAACGCCCCCTCGAAATCCTTTTGGCAGACCGAAAAGCCTTCTTTCGGATACGGTTAAAAAGCATATGTCAGGCTGCTACTGAAGATTTTATCATAGTATGCCGGATTTGACACCTTTAATATCTTCTTACATTGGTTTTTCTGAACGGTCGTTCCTTATATCTTGTGGAAAGGTCTGAAAAGTGATATAATAATGTAGTATTAAAAACTATGTGAAACGGTTCCACGAAAAAGGAGCGCCGATGAAGTTTAGAATCGCAATGGACAGCGCAGGAGAATTGACGGATGACCTTAAAAACCGTGAGGAATATGTAATTGTACCGCTGACGCTGCAGATTGGCGGTGAAGAGATTGTCGATGACGGGACTCTGAGCCAGGGTGTGCTTGTAAAGAAAATCGCCGAAAGCCCGGCCTGCCCGAAATCCGCATGTCCGTCGCCGGAAGCCTACAGGGCGGCATATGACTGCGAAGCAGAGCACATTTTCGGTATAACGATTTCGGCAGAACTTTCCGGATCTTATCAAAGTGCCGTCATCGGAATGAACCTTTACCTGGAAGACCACCCGGAGGCGAAGATTCATGTTTTTAATTCAAGATCGACATCGGTGGGGGAACTTCTGATTATTTTGAAAATAAAGGAACTGGAAGAAGAGAATCTTTCATTTGACGAAATTGTAGAAAAAACTGAGACTTACATCGCCGGAAGAAATACGATTTTTACTTTGGACAATCTTGAAACGCTTCGGAAAAACGGCAGGCTTACGCGTCTCAAGGCGCTGGCGGCTACTGTCCTAAAGATCAAGCCGATCTGTTATGCGACTGAAGAGGGCACCATCGATCAGCTGGATCAGGCACGCGGAACAAATAAAGCAATGGTGAAAATGGTGGAGCATATAGTCGAGCGGACGGTCGATTCGGATCAGAAAATCCTGGGAATCAGCTTTGTCAACTGCCGCGACCGTGCGATTATGGTACGGGACGCCGTGATGGAGCGCATGCATGTTAAGGAAGCTGTTCTCATTGAAACGGGCGGTTTGTCGACGATGTATGCTAATGACGGCGGAATCATTGTTGTCATTTAAAAAAGCAAGTGTTATAATCGGAAAAGACGATTTGCAGGAGGATGTTTCCGATGAGCCAGAAAAAGGTTGAACAGTACAAAGAGTATAAAAAGAATAAAGCTAAGATCCTGAAGAAAGAAAAGACCATGCGGAGAATTGAACTGGGGGCGGTCATTCTTGTATGCGCTGCCTTTATCGGCTGGTTCGGCTGGTCGATTTACCGCACAGCTACGACAGGCTCGACAGATGCGACGACGTCGACTGTTTCTGCGGCCCCGATTGACCTTAATGCCTATATTGACTATACTCAGGGACTTCAGTCAACGTATTCTTCATAAGGGCAAAAAGAAAAGCTGTGAAAATTAGTTCTTTTTAATTAGTGCGGGAGGTAAGATATTTCCTGCACGGGGACAGGCGCTGCTTAAAATTTATACGCAGACAGTGCAAAGAAAAGAACAGATAGTAAAAACGGCAAGGAATTAAAGAAGAAAGAAGAAAAAAGAAAAAAGAAAAGCCCGGGAGATCATCCCGGGCTTCTTCCGTCATTGTTCGTGAATTAATTTATAATTTCACAACGTTGGCTGCCTGCATTCCGCGAGCTCCCTGCTGAAGATCATAACTTACAGCCTGGCCTTCTTCGAGAGATTTGAATCCCTCTCCCTGAATAGCGGAGAAATGAACGAAAATATCGTTTCCGTCTTCGCCAGTAATGAAACCATAACCTTTTTCAGCATTGAACCACTTCACAGTACCCTTGTTCATTGATGTTACCTCCATAATAAAATAAATTAATTGTTATTCTGGTAAAAAAAATTCACCAGATATTACGGATCATATGGCACGCATATAATCTCTAATAACTAGTGAATTACATATGTTCCCATAAATCTTCAACAAAACAAATTATAAACGCAGGCGTGTTATAAGTCAAGCAAAAAAAGACTTTATTTAAGGGAAATATTCGTGTATGATAATGGACAAAAGGAGATGCCTATGAAAACACTTTTAATCAAAAACGGTTATGTTGTAAATCCGGCAGATAATTTCGAAGGAATAGCAGACATTCTTATTGAAGACGGTGTGATCAGCAAGGTTGGCGAGAAGCTTAAGGACAAGGCGGACAGGACAGTTGATGCATCCGGGCTGACGGTTTTTCCGGGACTCGTGGATCTGCATGTCCATCTGCGCGATCCGGGGCAGGAATATAAGGAAGATATTGCTACCGGAAGCGAAGCGGCGGCACACGGAGGAATTACGACGCTTCTTGCTATGCCGAATACGCATCCCCCGATGGATTCGGTCAGCAGAATTTCTTATGTTACCAATAAGGCAAGGACAGATGCCCATATTAAGATTTATCAGGCATCCGCAATCACAAAGAATATGTCCGGAGAGGAACTTGTCGATATCGGGGCTCTTGTGCAGTCAGGCGTCAGGGCGTTTTCAGAAGACGGAAAGTCCGTAATGAGCGCCGGGCTTCTGCGGGCGGCAATGCAAAAGACAGCAAAACTCGGAGTTCCAATTATGGCGCACTGTGAGGATATTACCATGGTTCGCGGCGGTGTCATGAACGATGATGAAAATGCGAAGAAGATGGGGCTTCCGGGGATAACGCCGGCGGCTGAGGAAGTGATTGCCGCACGTGACTGTGTCCTTGCTCATGAAACAGGCGCGCAGCTTCATCTGTGCCACTGTTCGACTAAAGGGACGATTGAGATCCTGCAGGCGGCAAGAAACCTCGGAACCCATGTGACAGGAGAGGTGTGTCCGCATCATTTCCTGCTTTCTTCATCGGACATCCCGTGTGATGATGCGGATTATAAAGTGAATCCTCCGCTCAGGACGATAGAAGATGTCGAAGCCATGAAGAATGCCATAAAGGATGGGATTATTGACTGTATCAGCACGGATCATGCCCCTCACAGCATGGATGAGAAAGAACGCGGATTCTTGAGTGCTCCGTTCGGAATCTCAGGACTTGAGACTTCGGCAGCTCTTGTTTATACAGAACTGGTAAAAACGGGCTTCCTTACGCTTTCCGGCATGGTCGAGAAGATGGCGCTCAATCCGGCGAAGGTGCTTCATATTGATGCCGGTACACTGAATCCAGGTGCTGCAGCGGACATTGCGATTTTTGACTTTAACGAAGAGTATCAGATTAATCCGGCTAAGTTCCTTTCAAAGGGAAAGAATACTCCTTTTGCCGGCCGCGAAGTTTACGGTACCGTTAAGTACACGGTTAAAAACGGGAATATTGTCTGGGGGAAAAGAAATTGACGGGAGAACTTATTAAAAGAATACGAAAGACGGGAGCGCCGATTGTTGTAGGACTTGATCCGATGCTTTCGTATATACCGGATGCCATTAAGAAAAAGGCATTTTCGGACTGCGGAGAGACACTGGAAGGTGCGGCCGAAGCAATCTTTGCATTTAATAAAGGAATTGTCGAGGGCGTCGGAGATCTGGTTCCTGCGGTCAAGCCTCAGATTGCCATGTACGAGCAGTTCGGCGTGCCTGGTCTTGCGGCATTTAAAAAGACCGTGGATCTTTGCCATGAGAAAGGCCTGATTGTCATCGGGGACGTAAAACGCGGTGATATTGGTTCTACCTCCGCGGCCTATGCCGCGGCGCATCTTGGTACGGTTGAAGTCGGAAGCAGGCGCATTGCGCCTTTTGATGAGGATTTTGCGACTGTAAACCCTTATCTCGGCTCAGATGGAGTAAAGCCGTTCCTGAAAGTCTGCCAGGAGGCCCGCAAGGGCATCTTTGTCCTTGTAAAGACCTCGAATCCTTCAAGCGGAGAATTCCAGGATCAGCTTGTATCCGGCCGTCCTATGTATGAAATTGTCGGTGAGAAAACGGCGGAGTGGGCTCGTGAATGTCCTGATGTTTCGGAAGATGCCGAAGGCTATTCCGAAGTGGGAGCCGTAGTAGGCGCGACTTATCCTGAAATAGGAAGGAGACTTCGCGAAATCCTGCCGAAATCTTATATTCTGGTACCGGGCTACGGTGCGCAGGGCGGAAAAGGCAGAGATTTGGTCCATTTTTTCAACAAGGATGGACTCGGTGCTATTGTAAATTCGTCACGCGGCATTATTGCAGCCTGGAAACAGGAGAAATACGCTTCCTGCGGCGAAGACGGTTATGCGGAAGCAGCGCGAAGAGCTGTTTGCGACATGAAGAAAGATATTGCTGAAGCCCTTGATACCTGCGGGCGCTTTTAATAATTAACGGATTCTATAAGATTGCGGGGATAACTGATGATAAAAGAGAATGCGGTTGTGATTTCCCAGGAAAAAATAGCCTCGGGAATCTACAGTCTTGTCCTTGGAGTTACATTTGCCGAAGAGGCTGTGCCGGGACAGTTTGTTTCTGTCTATTGCCGTGACGCAAGCCGCCTTATGCCGCGTCCGATTTCTCTTTGTGAGATTTTTCCGGATCGCGGAGCCGTAAGGCTCGTCTATCGCGTGGCGGGAGCGGGAACGGAGGAATTTTCCCGGCTGCATAGCGGCGAAACAGCAGAAATCATGGGCCCTCTCGGCAACGGCTTCCCAATAGAAGAAAACAGGGATAAGAAAGTACTCTTAATTGGCGGCGGCATCGGAATCCCGCCGCTTTTAGCGTGTGCCGAAAAACTGTCCCATCCGGTCTTTGCAGTCGGCTACAGATCGGAAACCTATCTTCTTGCGGATTTGAAAAAGGCCGGTCAAGTTCATGCGGCGACAGAGGACGGCTCTTACGGGATCTGCGGAAATGTTATGGATGTTATTTGCAGCGTCCCGCTTGAAGCGGATGTGATCTTTGCGTGCGGCCCGAAGCCGATGCTGAAAGCGGTAAAAGCATATGCGGAGAAGAATGCTATAGAATGCTGGATCTCGATGGAAGAAAGAATGGCCTGCGGAATCGGTGCCTGTCTGGGATGCGTCTGTAAAACGACGGAGATCAACAGCCATTCGATGGTCAGGAATGCCCGTGTATGCAAAGACGGACCGGTTTTTAAGGCCGGGGAGGTGGATCTTTCATGAAATCCGGTATTCGGGAAATTAAGATGGAAACAGAAATTGCCGGGATTAAGATGAAAAATCCCGTGATGACGGCATCCGGAACTTTCGGATCCGGCATGGAATATAGTGATTTTGAAGATCTGTCGCTTTTAGGAGCGGTTGTTACAAAGGGGGTAGCCAGTGTTCCGTGGAGCGGCAACCCGTCACCGCGCATCTGCGAGACCGCTTCGGGACTCCTGAATGCCATAGGGCTTCAGAATCCGGGTATCGACGTCTTCCTGAAGCGCGATCTTCCCTTTCTGACAGGTAAAGGAACCAGAATCATTGTTAATGTGTGCGGACATACGGAAGAGGAGTATCTGGAGGTTGTCGAACGCCTGAAAGATACTTCCGCTGATCTTTTGGAAATCAATATCTCCTGTCCGAATGTAAAAGAAGGGGGAATTGCTTTCGGCCAGGATCCCGGGGCTATAGAAAAAATAACAAAGTCCGTAAAAAAGCATGCGTCGCAGCCGGTCATCATGAAGCTTTCGCCTAATGTCACCGATATTAAGGAGAGCGCACGGGCGGCCGAAGCCGGAGGGGCGGATGCCATTTCCCTGATCAATACACTGACAGGGATGAAAATCGATATCCACAAAAGGGCGTTTGCTCTTGCGAATAAAACAGGCGGGCTGTCGGGACCGGCAATAAAGCCGGTTGCTTTGAGGATGGTTTATGAGGCAGCCCATGCAGTAAGCATTCCGGTCATCGGAATGGGCGGAATTTCCTGTGCGGACGATGCGATTGAGTTTCTGATGGCCGGCGCGCGTGCCGTTTCGGTCGGGACTGAAAATTTCCGCAATCCCTGCGCCGCCTCTGAAATTGCCGGGGGTATCCGGGATTTTTTACAGGAGAATCATATTACGGATGTGCGGGATATCATTGATGTGGTAAAATAGCGGTTATAATTTATCCGGAGGATGAAAATGGAATTATATAAGCAGGAATTTATTGAATTTATGGTTGACTGCGGTGTACTGCGCTTCGGCAAATTTGTTACTAAAAGCGGAAGGCATACGCCATTTTTTATAAATACGGGTTTTTATCGCGACGGCGGGCAGTTAAGAAAGCTCGGCCAGTATTACGCGAAAGCCATAGAAAAGAATTTCGGTCTGGATTTTGACATTCTTTTCGGACCGGCTTATAAAGGCATACCTCTTTCCGTGGCCTCTTCCATGGCAATCAGCGAAGCTTACGGACGGAATGTATGTTATTGCTCAAATCGCAAGGAGATAAAGGATCACGGCGACAAGGGAATACTTCTTGGAAGCCCGATCAGCGACGGCAGCCGGGTTGTTATTATTGAAGATGTGACGACGGCAGGAACCTCCATGAAAGAGACGATTCCGATTATCAGGGCGCAGGGAAATGTTGAGATCCTGGGACTTGTCGTTTCTGTTGACCGCATGGAACGCGGCACAGGAGAAAAAAGTGCTCTTCGGGAAATTGAAGAGACATACGGAATAAAGGCGGCTTCCATCGTCACGATGCAGGAAGTCATTGAACATCTTTATAACCGTGAATATAAAGGCAGAGTCATTATTGATGACGGCATTAAGAAGGCCATTGACGCCTATTATGAGGAATATGGTGCAGAAAAATAATTATCCGGGAATAAAAAAGAAGCTGCGTAAAGCCGGGCTTCTGCTTTTCCTTCTTTATATGGGCATCCTGCTTTATTTCCTCTTTTTTGCGGATTGGTATAACCATGCGCCCGGAAGCCATACGGGCTACAGCTACAACCTGATCCCGTTCCGCGAAATCATGCGTTTCATAAAAGCCCGCAATAAGCTGGGTTTTCGTTCTGTTTTCCTGAATCTCGGTGGAAATATTATCGGTTTTCTTCCTTTTGGCTTTTTCCTTCCGGTCATTACAAGAAAACTGAGGCGCGCGTGGCTTGTTATCCCGTTGGGGTTCCTTACATCGGCAACGGTTGAGTGTATTCAGCTGGTTACCAGGACAGGGACATTCGACGTGGATGATATGATTCTTAATACGGCAGGAGCAGCTCTTGGGTACCTGATATTTATTATTTGCGATGCGGTCAGGAGAAAAAAATATGGCAGATGAAAAAAAATATAAATTTGCGCAAAAGGTGCATTCTAAAGGAGGAAAGCTTTCTTCCCTGCTGGCACTTGCGTCTGCGTTACTGTTTTTCCTTGACGCCGTCATTTCTTTTGCAAACGGCGGGAAAGCCGGGCCGTTTATCGGCGGAATCGCCATTATGGCTATGCTGCTTTCCATTTACGGTTTTTATGTCGGTATGAAGTCTTTTGCCGAAACAGGGGTTTCACCTCTTTTTTCAATTGTCGGTTCTATTGCCTGCGGTGTAATTATGGTCGGCTGGCTTACGCTTTTTCTGACGGGGGTAAGATAAATGGAGGAACGTCTAAGGAAACAAATGGATTTTATTCTCCGTGCGGATAAGATGAAAAATATTACGCGCCAGACTTATCTTGCGGACGGGTCCCGTAAGGAAAATGACGCGGAACACTCTTTCCATCTTGCACTGATGGCTTCCATCCTTCTTGAGTATAATGAAGAAAAGGTGGATAAGGCAAGGGTGATGGAAATGGTTCTCGTGCATGATATCGTTGAGATAGAGGCCGGAGATACTTATGCTTATGATCCGGAAGGAAACAAAACGAAGGAGCAGCGGGAGAAAAAAGCGGCGGAAGACTTGTTCGGCCTTCTCCCGGATGACCAATGCCGGTATTATAAGGGGCTGTGGGAAGAATTTGAGGCAAAGGAGACGGCGGAATCGCATTTTGCCAATACACTGGATCATATCCAGCCGATTCTTCTGACGGACGCGGCCGACGGGAAATCCTGGAAGGAGCATGGCGTTAAAAAATCATGGATCGGCACAAGAAACCGGGATACCGGCGAAGGATCACCGGAACTCGGAAAACTGGCCGTGGAATTATTGGAAAAAAACATAAGGAACGGTAATATAAAAAATGAATGAACGTCTGAGTCTTTCGTATGGAAGAATAGCGGAAATTCCGGGAGAAAAAGCAGCGGCTGAGCCTTTTTGCGGCTACTTTGAAAAGGTTGCTTCTTTTTTGCTTTCCGTAAAAAAGGAAACAGATAACCGTGTTTTATATGAGGATATACTTCGGGAAAACTATGCATCCTCCTATGCCAATCCTGATTATGCAGCGGAAAAACTGGGCACTGCCATGGGACCGGTTCTGGCGGCTGTCTACGCCGAACTGCGGGGCATCATCCCTGCTGTTTTCGAGGAGGACGAGGAAGGAACAGCGGTACTTTACGAACTTTTCCTGGAAATATACGGAGCATTTGAAGAAGGAGAGGTACCGCCTGCGGATTACGTGAAGGAAATATTCAGGTCTTACGTGATGGATTATCTCCCTGATTTTACGGAGAAAAGACAGGCGGAACAGGTAGACGCAAAGGCTTCTTTCGCTTTGGATATCATTATGCAGTCCGATCTTACGGATCTTTCCTATCTGTATAATTTCGGAGAATATATTTCAGACGATATCAGAGGAACGGCACAGTATCTGAACAGTCTTCCGGAGGAGACGATTAAAGAGATGGCTGATGTCTGGACGGAAGGCTACCGACTGGGATTTCTGCGGGAAAATAAAGATCTTTCCAGAAAAAAGACCGTACAGATCATTTACAGGCTGGGTTTTGAACGTGTCATAAGGGAAGCTGTCCTGAACTTTAGGAAAATGGGGCTCGAGCCGACGATTCCGCGTGCGGCTTACCGCCTTTCAACGAAGACACTGGGCAGGCTTTCGGGATACGCCGGAGAAATTCCGAACCAGCAGTTTGATTATGATCATCGGGAGGATATCGCCATTTTCCTGGATGAAAATTATTCCACAAAAAAGCTCCGTGCCCTGAGGGAAGCTTTCGAGAAGGTGAAGGAACTTGCAGCTGCCCATGCCGGTCCGGCTGTTCTTGAGACCTTCGGACAGGAGCCTTTTTCACCGGAGCGCAAAAGCTGTGCGTATTCCCTGAAAGATGGGCAGCAGGAACTTTACGTAAAGATGCGCAGCGGAGCAGTACAGATTACAAAACGTTATATACCGCCGGAAGAACGAAGCTTTACTATTATTGATTTTCCTGTTCCGTCGGTAGGCCGAAGATACGGGGAAATCTTCCGTGATACCATAAGAATCAATACCCTGGACGCCAATAAGTATCTGGCGATACAGCAGAAACTGATTGATGCCCTGGATCAGGGGACAAAAGTCCGTATTCTGGGAAAAAACGGGAATAGAACGAATCTTACAGTATCCCTGCATCCTCTTGAGAATCCGAAGACCCAGACGATTTTTGAAAATTGCGGAGCGGATGTCAATATCCCTGTAGGTGAAGTTTTCACTTCCCCGAAGCTCGAAGGGACAAACGGCCTCCTCCATGTGAAGCGGGTTTTTCTGGAAGGCTATGAATTCCGGGATCTTTCTATTTCTTTGACGGAAGGAATGATTTCAGATTATTCCTGCGGCAATTTCGAAAATCCGGCAGAGGGACGGAAATATATTGAGGAAAATATACTTTTCCACCACAAGACCCTGCCAATCGGCGAATTTGCCATCGGGACGAATACTCTTGCCTATGTCATGGCGCGGAAATACGGGATTGAAGCTAAGATGCCGATTCTGATTGCCGAGAAGACAGGCCCTCACTTTGCCGTGGGCGATACCTGCTACAGTTGGAATGAAGATAAACCGACTTATAATCCGGATGGGAAAGAAGCTATTGCCCGGGATAATTCCGTTACGTTAAAAAGAAAAGAAAAACCATCAGAAGCATATTTCGGCTGCCATACGGATATTACAATACCTTATGATGAGCTGGGTGAAATAGCGGCCGTATGTCCGGACGGGAGTGAAAAGATCCTGCTTCGTGACGGACGTTTCGTCCTTCCCGGGACAGAAGAGCTGAATAAAGCATTTGAGGAATAAATCGCCGTTTTATGGTGTTTTAAGGTACAAAAAGGTGCGCTAAAGGCTTATGCAGATGGCATTTTGTTTGTACAGTCTCTTTGGTTTACTGCATTTGCCCGGAAAATCATATAAATCACACAGGAGGAATAAGATGGCTGAAATTGGAATAGTTATGGGTTCGGATTCGGATATGCCGGTCATGGCGAAAGCAGCCGGGGTATTGGACGAGCTGGGTATTTCTTATGAGATGAATATCATTTCCGCTCATCGCGAGCCGGATGTCTTCTTTGAATATGCAAAATCCGCTGAAGGAAGAGGACTGAAGGTTATTATTGCCGGCGCAGGCATGGCGGCCCATCTGCCGGGAATGTGTGCAGCGCTTTTTCCGCTTCCGGTTATCGGAATCCCGATGCATACCACGTCGCTCGGGGGCCGCGACAGCCTTTATTCCATCGTTCAGATGCCCAGCGGTATCCCTGTTGCGACAGTGGCGATCAACGGCGGAGTCAATGCCGCTCTTTTGGCAGCGAAAATCCTGGCCGTATCCGATGAAGGGCTTTTGAATAAACTGAAAGCTTATTCTGAAAAGCTGAAAGCCCAAGTTGAAGCTAAGGATGCGCATCTTCAGGAAACCGGCTATAAGAACTATCAGTAAGGCCGGAGCATAATATAAAAACAGCTGTTTCGACAG
>DCDB01000360.1 GCA_002316215.1 Lachnospiraceae bacterium UBA1066
TTATGACACTTTCCGGCATTTCCTACCTGGTAGATATTTACAGAAGGAAAATCCAAGCCCAGAAGAATATTCTCGATTTTGCACTTTACCTTTCTTTTTTCGTGAAAATAACGGAAGGACCGATTATCCGTTACTCGGATGTATCGAAGCAGATCCGCAAGCCTTCTTTTACGGCGGATCGTTTTGCTGAAGGAATCCGGCGCTTTTCTATCGGACTTGGGAAAAAGGTTCTGCTGGCGGATCAGATCGGCGTTGTGGCCCATGATATCCTTACGGCATCCAATAACAGTCCGGCGATAGCCTGGCTGGGGATTATCAGCTATACACTTCAGCTTTATCTTGATTTTTCCGGGTACAGTGATATGGCGATAGGCCTGGGAAAGATGTTCGGCTTTGACTTTAAGGAGAACTTTAACAATCCGTATGTTTCAACATCTCTTACGGATTTTTGGAGAAGATGGCACATTTCACTTTCCAACTGGCTCAGGGATTATATCTATATTCCCATCGGCGGCAGCCGTTCGGGAATTACTTATGTCAATCTGTTTGTTACATTTCTCATCGCCGGTTTCTGGCATGGCGCAACATGGAACTTTATCCTCTGGGGCGGATGGCACGGTCTCATCCTCTGTATTGAAAAGTTCGCACGGAAGCATTCAGACTTTCATTTTCCGGTTTTTTTTCAGCATGTTTTTACACTGCTTTTCATTGTCATCGGCTGGGTGTTTTTCTACTTCAATACTGTAAGCGGGGGATTTACTTTCCTTGCTTCTCTTTTCGGCTTAACCGGGAACATGAATTCGGGATATACGCTGGCCTGGTATTTGAGCCAGAAGACAATCGTTGTCCTCATTGTATCTATTGTCGCCTGTACTCCGGCTTTCGACAGGCTTGGCGAGAAAATGCGTGAAAACAGGTGGTGGGATCTGGGATATCTCGCCATCCTTGCTTTCAGTCTGTTTGCCGTTATGAGCAGCACATTCCAGAGTTTTCTTTACTTTAAATATTAATGGAGGGGAAAATGAAAAGTAAAATCGCTGATTTAGTCTTTATCATTGCTTTTCTTCTCATGCTTTTTCTCCCCTTTGTTTTTTCGGATAAAAAGGGCGGCGCAATAGAAACGGATGAAAACCGCTATCTTTCAAAGGCGCCGGTGCTTTCCATCCACAGCGGAGCGACCACCGAAATCGAAAACTGGATTGATGATAACGTCGGCGGCAGGGCTGTAGCAAAAACTTTGTATAATTATGTGAATTATAACCTGCTGAATGAATTCAGGAGCTCAACGGCTTTTGTTATGAATGACTGGTACTATTCGCTTGATTCTGAGAATCTGACGCTCAATAACCTTCAGCATAAGGACGTTATGGATGCTGCGGAACAGAAGACTTTCGTAAGCCGGCTTCAGGATCTGAACAATTATTTCAGCGACCAGGGTATAAAATTCTGTTCACTTGTATTTCCGTATAAAGTCGACATTTACCCCGAGAATTTCAACGGATATGTGACACAGGTCATACCGAATTCGGAAATGAATGTCCTCGATACGCTTTCCCAGGACAGTACCCTTAATCTTAAGGTAGTTAACAGCGAGCTGAAGGATGCGGCGAAGAACGGAGAATTGGTATGCTATCGTTCTTATGACGGCGGGCATCTTAATTCACAGGGAATAAGAATCGCCTATGAGGCCCTTATGGAAGAAGTGCAGTCCAGAATGCCGGAAGCGGGGATCAGGATCCTGAGCAACAGCGATTTTACAATGTCGATCCAGGAGAAGCAGAATACTGTAAACGGGCAGAAGTTTTCAGAGGAGAATGTCCAGTATTCCGTTACAAACCCTGCGGCCGCAGACGACAGCGCATGGTTCAGCCGCATAGGCTATATCTCCGGTGATCCTTATAAATCTTATCGCCGCTATACGACAAATGACGCTTCAAAGCCGAGCATCCTGATTGTCGGCGACAGCTATATCTGGATGGAGATGTTTCCGTGGATTGCAGAGAGTTTTAATAATTCTGTTTTCATACATCAGTTTGATGAAGATAATCTCCAGCGCGTGATTGACCGGATGCATCCGGACATTGTAGTCTTTGCGGGCCTTACGACAACGGTTGAAGATTCCGTACATTATTCGGCGCTGACGACAGGAAGAACGCTATGGAGCAAGATGCACTTTTAAAAGGCCATAAAGATTAATTACCTCGCAGAAAGCCGCAGCCTTTTAAAAATGAAAAAATGAACGCTTACATGAATGGGATGATCCAGATGTTGTATATCGAAAAAAGGTTTCAACAACATCTGGTGAATCCCGTTTTTTGCCCGAAAATACCTTAAAATATCGTTATTTTTGTGTTTGATTTTATGTAAATCAACGCGTATAATGAGACCATGATTTTTAGGGGATAATAATATATTTTCATTTTTGAAGGGTGAATTGCTTTCTGCGACTACATAATGAGCGGAGACTGATCCTGATGGAAGAAGCAATTCTGAGATTTATTAAATATCTGCATAAAACTAAGAGAACATCCGATAATACCGAGATATCTTACAAAAGGGACTTGGAGAAGCTGTGCAAATACCTTACGGAAGAGCTTGCGATCACCAGTTGGGGAACTGTTTCGGAAACGAATCTTAATTCTTATATGCTCTATATGGAAAAAGAAAATTATGCGCCGTCATCTGTATCGCGAAGCGTTGCTTCGATGAGGGCCTTTTTTCAGTATATGTTCAAGAAGAATCTGACTTCGGACAATCCGGCGGACAAACTGAAACCACCCAAAATCGATAAAAAGCTTCCCGGAATTCTGAGCGTGGATGAAGTAGACAGGCTTCTTGCTCAGCCTCCGGCGGATACGAACAAGGGCCTCCGTGACCGCGCCATGCTGGAGCTTCTTTATGCGACAGGCATCCGTGTTTCCGAGCTGATCGGACTCCGCCTTGGCGATGTGAATATGCAGATGGGCTACATCAACTGCATCGATCGGACCAAGGAGAGGATCATTCCTTTCGGAAATGCGGCGAAGAGGGCTCTGAATTCCTATATCGGAAAGCCCAGGGATTCCTTTCTTACCTCTGACAGCGATATGCTTTTTACGAATTGTTCAGGGAAGCCTATGAGCCGTCAGGGATTCTGGAAGGTTCTGAAGGGCTATGCTTCCGATGCGGGGATTGAAGGCGATATTACGCCGCATACCTTAAGGCACAGTTTTGCCGCGCATATGATTGAGAACGGAGCGGATTTGAAGAGCGTTCAGGAAATGCTGGGGCATTCCGATATTTCTACAACGCAGATTTATCTTAACATGAATCTGAACAAGATGAGGGACGTATACGAGAGAGCTCATCCGAGAAAATGACCGGAAGCAAAAAGTAAAGCCGTAAAGCCGTAAAGCCGTAAAGCCGTAAAGCCGTAAAGCCGTAAAGCCCCCCCTTCTGCATGAATGTATTTAATGCAGATATTAAATGTAAAATTTAAGATTGAACTTATTGAAAAACATGCCGGTCAGAGGCATGTTTTTTTGAAATTAAACTTGACAAAAATAGTAGGATATGATAGTGTATGCATCGAAAGAAGAGTAAAACAGTCGGAATTAGCCGGCGGGAGAGCGGATATGAAATTATCGACAAAGGGACGTTACGGACTGAGGGCGATTATCGATCTGGCCCTTAACAGTGAAAACGGAAATGCGGTCTGCATTCAGAGCATTTCGGAAAGACAGAATATATCCGAAAGCTATCTTGAACAGCTGGTCCGGAAACTGAGAACGGAAGGACTTGTCAAAAGCGTCCGGGGAGCCGGCGGCGGCTACGAACTCGCAAGACCGGCGGAAAAAATTTCGGTCGGCGATGTTCTCCGGGCCCTGGAGGGCAGTATCGAAGCAGTTTCCTGCGGAGATGACGAAGGCTGCTGTGACCAGGCAGATCTCTGTGTGACCAGACTTGTGTGGGATAGGGTAAATAAAGCTATTGAGGGGGCTGTCGATACCGTCACCATCGCCCAGCTGGTCGAGGAAAGCAGAAAGAAACAGTGCATGGGCAAGGTTGACACGAAATCCTGTGCGAACTAAGGCAATGCAGCGGACTTTTTGCGAAATCCTGCGCGAACTAAGGGAAATACAGCAGACTTTTTGCAAAATCCTGCGCGAACTAAGGCAATGCAGCGGAACTTCATTTTCCGCTTATAAATAAATCATCTGTGTTTCGGCATCTGCATCATTCCATAAAACTAAGGAGGCCACATTATGGCAACAACAATTTATCTTGACAATGCAGCAACAACAAAAACAGCGCCGGAGGTTGTTCAGGCGATGCTTCCGTATTTCACCGAGAATTACGGAAACCCTTCGGCAATTTATGAAATAGCCGGCCGCAGCAAGGAGGCCATGGACAAAGCGCGCGCCCAGATCGCGGACGTCATCGGAGCAAATCCTGAAGAAATTTATTTTACGGCAGGCGGTTCCGAAGCAGACAACTGGGCTTTAAAAGCCACTTTCGAGGCGTATGCTGAAAAAGGAAATCATATCATCACCTCAAAAATTGAACATCATGCAATCCTGCACACCTGCGAATATCTCGAGGGAAGAGGAGCTGAGATCACCTATCTCGATGTCGATGAAAACGGTTTTGTCGATCCGAAGGCGGTTGAGGCGGCGATCACGGACAAGACGGTTCTTATATCGGTCATGACCGCTAACAATGAAATCGGTACGATTGAACCCATCCGTGAAATCGGCCGGATAGCACATGAGCACGGAATCCTTTTCCATACGGACGCAGTGCAGGCCTTCGGGCAGATACCGATCAGCGTCGATGCCGATAATATAGATATGCTGAGTTCATCGGGACATAAGCTGAACGGACCTAAGGGTATCGGATTTTTATACATCCGCAAGGGCGTCAAGATCCGCAGCTTCGTACACGGCGGAGCACAGGAACGCAAGAGACGGGCGGGCACGGAAAATGTTCCGGGAATCGTCGGTTACGGCGCAGCGGCTGCCAGAGCAAAGGCATCGATGGAAGAGCGCACAAAGAAGGAAACAGAACTTCGCGATTATATGATCGGACGCATTGAAAATGAGATTCCGTATACGAAGGTTAACGGCGACCGCGTGAAACGCCTGCCGAACAACATCAATGTCTGCTTCCGCTATGTGGAAGGCGAATCGATGCTGATTAACCTGGATCTCCTCGGGATCGCCGCATCAAGCGGTTCGGCCTGCACGTCAGGGTCTCTTGACCCGTCGCATGTTCTTCTGGCCATCGGCCTTCCGCACGAGGTTGCGCACGGGTCTCTCCGAATGACGCTTTCAGAGGAGATCACGAAGGAGCAGGCAGACTATACCATTGATCATCTGAAACAGATTGTCGGAAACTTACGCTCCATGTCTCCGCTTTACGAAGATTTCGTGAAGAAGAATTCATGACGTTTCTGGGTTTTAAAGAAAATTCGGGCTGTAAAAACCGGATTTAAGAAAATAATAAAGTCGCCGGAAGATGAGCGGCAATGGAAAGACCCGGGCATTGCATACGCTGAAAAATTCAGGCAGTCACACCAAACATCATAAGACGGGATAAAGAAAATCCGGTAAAGCCGGAACGGAGGATAAAGATGTATTCTGAAAAAGTTATGGATCATTTCCAGCATCCGAGAAATGTAGGAGAGATTGAGAACGCCAGCGGAGTGGGAACAGTCGGCAATGCAAAATGCGGAGATATTATGCGCATGTATCTTGATATTGACGACAACGGCATCATAAGAGACTGCAAATTCAAGACCTTCGGCTGCGGAGCTGCTGTGGCGACTTCCAGTATGGCGACGGAGCTCGTCAAGGGGAAGACCATCCAGCAGGCGCTGGAGGTTACCAACAAGGCGGTTATGGAAGCACTTGACGGACTTCCGCCGATTAAGGTGCACTGCAGCCTTCTTGCAGAGGAAGCAATTCATGCGGCACTCTGGGATTACGCTGAGAAGCATCACATTAAGATCGAGGGACTCAAGAAGCCCAAGAATGATATTTCCGAAGGCGAGACGGACGACGAATATTGACCTCCTCCGTACGGATGACGAATATTGATTTGCTCCGTACAGACGGTGAATATTGACCGTATCCGTACAGACAGCGGGTACTGCTTGGATCCGATCCGTACATGCGGCGGGTATTGAACAGTTAAGCGCCCGGCAGATAATTAAAATAAGCAGAGGGGAAGGACGGACAGTTCAGTTCTTCCCTTCTGTATTCAGGAGAGGTTTTTTCTATGGCCAAAGTGGTTGTCGGCATGTCCGGCGGCGTGGACAGTTCGGTTGCGGCGTATCTTCTTAAAAAACAGGGATATGATGTCATCGGGGTGACCATGCAGATCTGGCAGGATGAGAGCGAGACCGCACAGCAGGAAAACGGGGGCTGCTGCGGTCTTTCGGCAGTTGAGGATGCCCGGCACGTGGCAGAGCGGCTGGAGATACCCTATTATGTCATGAATTTTAAAGATATTTTCCGCAAAAAGGTGATGGATTATTTTGTCTGTGAATACCGGGCGGGGCGTACGCCGAATCCCTGCATTGCCTGCAACCGTTATGTGAAGTGGGAAAGCCTTCTTGAGAAGAGCCTGGCGATCGGAGCGGATTATATTGCAACGGGGCATTATGCGAAAGTGGTGCATCTTGACAGCGGCCGCTATACCCTTCATGTTTCCAGCGATAAGGACGGCCGCTCCAAGGACCAGACTTATGCCCTCTATAACCTCACGCAGGATCAGCTTGCGCACACGCTCATGCCGATCGGGGATTATACGAAGGACGAGGTACGCGCAATCGCCGAAGAAGCCGGACTCCCGGTGGCGCATAAGCCCGACAGTGAAGAAATCTGTTTTGTACCGGACGGCGATTATGCTTCTTTTATTGAAAATGACACAGGCATCCGCGATGTTCCCGGAAATTTTGTCGATACGGAAGGGAAAGTCCTGGGAGAGCACCGCGGCATTACGCACTATACCGTCGGCCAGCGCAAGCACCTGGGCATCGCTTTAGGATATCCGGTTTTTGTTAAAGAAATAAGGCCGGATAAAAATGAGGTCGTTCTTGCGGGAAATGAAAATCTTTTTACACATACTCTGCTGGCCGGAGACCTTAATTTCATGTCGCAGCCGGGAATCCCGGGAAAAGAAGAAGTTTGGGCTAAAATACGCTACAATCACCGGGGTGCATCTGCTATAATAGAAATGGCGGGTGAAGACCGGGTGCGCTGTACATTCCGTGAGGCTGTGCGGGCCGTTACACCGGGACAGTCCGTGGTCTTTTATCAAAAGGACGAGATTCTGGGCGGAGGTACGATCTTATGATCGCTGATATGCATATACACAGTCTGTTTTCAACCGATTCGGATACTCCGATGGAAAGCATGGTTCAGGCTGCTGTGAAGGCTGGCATACCGACGATCTGCTTTACCGATCATATCGATTATGATTATCCCGTAAAGGACATCACCTTTGAATTCGATATAGGCAGGTACAAAGAGGCTATCGATGCCCTGAAAGAAAAATACAAATCGAAGATCCTGATCCTGATGGGCGTTGAACTGGGGCTGCAGGAGCATCTCGGCGGACGATACAGAAAGCTTGTCGAAGGCTATCCGTTCGACTTTATCATAGGGTCGCAGCACCTTGTCGGAAATAAAGATCCGTATTATCCTGAAACTTTTGAAGGCAGGACGGATATGGAAATCTACAGGGAATTCTTTAAAGAGACGCTTCGGGACATAAAAGCATTTCATGATTTTGACAGTATGGGACATCTGGATTATATTGTCCGTTACGGGCGTAAGAAAGCGGCGGATTACCGCTACCGTGATTATGCGGATATTATCGACGAAATCCTGAAGCTCCTGATACGGTACAACATTTCCCTGGAGCTTAACACGGCAGGAATCCGGAAGCAGCTCGGTTTCCCGAATCCGCATCCGGAAATCCTGAAACGCTACCGTGAGCTCGGGGGGACATGCGTAACAGTAGGGTCCGATTCCCACAAACCCCACAGCCTCGGGTATGCCTTCGATGAGGCGGCGGACATCCTGAAGGACTGCGGATTTACGCACTACGTCTACTACGTGCAGCGAAAAGCGCATTTTGTAAAACTATAAGAACTCCTGCTTTTTGACTTTGGACACTTGGCATCATGTTAACAGATTATTAAAAAATTCCTTGTATTTTAAGGTAAGTTTGATTACAATAGAAATTAGGTTTTGGTCTTCTTTTTTTATGACATATAAACCAATTAAAAACAGGAGGAATCACGATTATGGCAGTAAGAGTAGCAATTAATGGTTTTGGCCGCATCGGTCGTCTTGCGTTTCGTCAGATGTTCCAGGCAGAGGGATTTGAAATCGTTGCAATCAACGATCTGACAAGCCCGGAAATGCTGGCATTTCTTCTGAAATATGATTCTTCACAGGGCAGATACGCTCTGGCGGATAAGGTTTCCAACAGCGATCATTCCATCACAGTCGATGGAACCGAAATCGAAATCTATAAAGAAGCTGATGCTCATAAGCTTCCTTGGGGAGATCTTGATGTCGATGTTGTCCTTGAATGCACAGGTTTCTATTGCTCCAAAGACAAGGCTCAGGCTCATATCGATGCCGGCGCAAAGAACGTCATCATTTCTGCTCCTGCAGGAAAAGATCTGCCGACAATCGTTTACAACACAAACCATGAGACACTGACGGCTGATGATCACATCATCTCCGCAGCTTCCTGCACAACAAACTGCCTTGCTCCTATGGCAAAGGCTCTTAATGAACTCGCTCCGGTTCAGTCCGGTATCATGGTCACAATCCATGCTTACACAGGCGATCAGATGATTCTTGACGGCCCGCAGAGAAAAGGCAATATGAGAAGAAGCCGCGCTGCAGCTATCAATATTGTCCCGAACTCCACCGGCGCTGCAAAGGCTATCGGCCTCGTTGTTCCGGAACTTAACGGCAAGCTCATCGGCTCCGCTCAGCGTGTTCCGGTTCCGACAGGTTCTACAACAATCCTTACGGCTGTCGTAAAGGGCGAAGTTACTGTTGATCAGATCAACGCTGCTATGAAGGCTGCTTCCAATGAGTCCTTCGGCTACAACGTAGATGAAATCGTTTCCTCCGACGTTATCGGCATGACCTATGGCTCTCTGTTCGATTCTACACAGACCTCCGTCCTTCCGGTCGGCGACGGCAATACCGAAGTCCAGGTCGTTTCCTGGTATGACAATGAGAATTCCTTCACATCCAATATGTGCAGGACAATCAAATATTTCGGAAAACTTCTTCAGAAATAATCTTCAGTAAAATATCAACGTAAGACCTATAAGGGTCCGGCCAGTCAA
Source organism: Lachnospiraceae bacterium UBA1066 (assembly GCA_002316215.1). Taxonomy (GTDB): domain Bacteria; phylum Bacillota; class Clostridia; order Lachnospirales; family Lachnospiraceae; genus Chordicoccus. Next base: position 9,362 of record DCDB01000360.1, read on the forward strand.
GGACCGGGCCCTTATTTATTTTAGGAATATAAAAAACAAGGAGGATTTTGTGAAATGCTTAATAAGAACTCAGTTGATGACATCAATGTAAAGGGCCAGCGCGTCCTTTGCCGCTGCGATTTCAATGTA
>DCDB01000099.1:0-10756 GCA_002316215.1 Lachnospiraceae bacterium UBA1066
CTGTCCCTGAAGATGCGAAGTACCGCGTTACCCCGGTATCGTGGGGTCTGTCCCCACGGTTGTGTGCGGAATGAAGCACTCGCCTGTGAAGCAATCCATATAGCAGGGAATGGTTGAAAGATCGAGGTAGGTCATCCCATGCGCAAGCTCATATATTTTCCGGCGGGCATCATCCGAAACCGCTGCGGCGTAAGCTCCTGCAAGAGAAGCATTTCCCAGAAAATGAAGATGCTCTTCAGAAATATCGGGAAGCATGCCGATAGCTGTCGCGTTCTTCATATTGATGGCGGAACCTACGCCTCCGGCGACATAGATATCCCCGATGGCCGAAACATCCATTTCAAGAGAAGAAAGCATAACGGAGATACCCGCAAAAATCGCGCCTTTGGCACGGATAATATTGTCGAGGTCTGTTTCTGTTATGTAAACTTCATCTGTCAGGCAATAGCGTCTGACACCGAATTCATCTTTCCGGATATGCGCATTTTCGACACAGAAGCGTCCCTTTGGCGTAATGATTTTATTCTTAAATAATTCGGCCGTGAGGTCGATAATACCGGAACCGCAGATTCCCTTCGGACTGCAAAATTCCGCATTTCTGGAGTTATAGTCCGCGCTGTGCGCTGTTCCTACTGCAGTGTGCTCCGAACATGAGGCAGCATGACCGGTATCCACGGCATCGTTCACAGCTCCCAGGACAGTAAATGACGGTTCGTAAGTGACAGGATCAATACGCACGCTGTCGATAGCTCCGTCCATGGCGCGCATACCGCAGGCGGTGTCGCCGCCCTCGAAGGCGGGCCCGGCCGAACAGGCGCAGCAGAGCATGAATTCGGAGTTTCCAAAGACAATTTCGCCGTTCGTTCCAAGATCGACAAAAAGCCCCATGGATTCATTTTTCCAAAGATCGGACGCAAAAACCCCGGCGGTGATATCTCCTCCGACGTAGCTGCCGACATTCGGCATGAGAAGAAGCTCAGCTTCCGGTCGCGTGTTCCAACCGGCAGCTTCCTGAAGGACGTTGTCTGACGGAAAACTGCCTCTGGGCTCCTGCTCGTCCGACACGGAGTTTTCCTCTGAGCTCAAATTGTAAATCCCGGAATCACCCTGAAAGTTCGGTCCGTTCAGCACGGAGTTTTCTTCTGAGCTCAAATTGTCAATCCCGGAATCACCCTGAAAGTTCGGTCCGTTCAGCACAGAGTTTTCCTCTGAGCTCAAATTGTCAAATGCAGAATCACCCTTAAGGTTCAGTCTGTCCGATACAGAGTCTCCCTTCAGATTCAGCTGATCCGGCGGAGCGCTGCCGTCCGGATTCAAAAGGTCGCTCATATGAAGATCATGGAATTCCAGAGGATCAGGTTCATTTTTGCGGATGCAGGCGGCGTCCCTGCCGAGAAGGAGGTACTCCATCGTCGTATTTCCGGCTATGGCGACGCGCCGGATACTGGTCGCTTCTTTCGGAAGGATCCGGGAAATGCTTTCCATCGCAGCGGCATTTAAGCGGGCCGCCCCGCCCTCTTTTCCCTGTTCGATGATACGGCTGATGACATCAGCGCCAAATGCTTTCTGAAGATTCTCTCCGGAAGCCTCGGCGATTATGCGCCCGTTCCGAAGGCTGAAAATAAGAAGCGCGACCGTAGTTGTCCCAAGATCGACAGCAAGGCCCCGCCCCTCGCCGTAAGCATTTGAGATACGGAGGCTGTAGCGCATTTTATTTAAAAGGCTGCCGCCTGCAAGAACGCGGACACCTTCGAGGCGCGGAAGCTCGACCGTCATGCCGTCTTTTGCTTCCGTCGCACAGGCCAGGCGCTCCGTCCCGTCCACCGTGATACGGCATTTGTGGCAGGAACCGTTGCCTCCGCAGGGCGCATCAAGTGCATATCCGTTATTCTTTAAAATGCGCAGAAGGTTCTGATGCTCTTCCGCCTCCAGTATCGATTCTTTGCCGTAAGCATCTATAATCCTGAGTTTCATAACATCTCCGTCTTAATTACATCGTATCCAACGCTGCTTTTCTCAGCATCCGCCTTGTTGAAACCCGCCAACTGGAAGATTCACATATATTTTTTTGCATTGTATCTATCGCATAGGACTCTGTCTTTATTTTATCAGCTCTATCCTCAGGCGGCAGCTTGCTTCTTCCTCATGGGAACGCAAATCAGATTTCGAGATAGGAGTCCGCGTAGAGGGTATTGCCGAGGAAAATATCAGCGGTCTTGATGGCCTGCATGACGCGTTCGTCGCAGGGGTTGCAGATGGCGGAGCTTAAGCCGCAGGCCATGGCCATGGAAATGAGCGTCGCATCCATGACCGGCCGCACACTCTTAGGCGCACCGTTGGAATTGTTGGAAATGCCGCCCGTGGAGTTTAAGCCCATATCTTTAAAAAGCTTCAGGGCTTCAAGGATTTCCGTGTATTTTTCCTGCATTCCCTTGACAACGACAAAGGATGGATCGAACCAGATATCATTTTCACTCATACCGAGTGTAAGTCCGCGCTCGAGCATGGTCTGGCAATAGGCCATGCGCTCATCATTGTCGGCGGCGATGCTGCCGGCAGCGCACAGGGCGATGACAATGGCGTCATTTGCAGCAGCAAGGTCGATGTTGCCGATACGGTCGCCTGCGTCAGCAGAGTTAATGACCGGTTTGCCCTTCTTGCGGCTGTAGACGGATAATCCGGCTTCGATTGCCTTTGTATTTGCCGTATCGAGGGCGAGCGGAATGTCATCGCAGGCTCCCTGGATTGTCGTGACTGCCCATTTCATAAGGTCTTCTGCATCTTCTCCGCCCGGTCCGATATTGACGTCCAGGTAATCGGCTCCGGCTTCAATCTGCGCTTTTGCACGCGCAAGGACCGGCTCCGGATTGCGCTCGGCAAGCGCCTTTTTAATACTGGGTGAAATGCAATGGATTCTTTCTCCTACAACGATAAATTTTGCCATTTTTTCTCCTCGCTTTTATATAACTAAAATGAATTTTTCTTTGTCTTTTATCAACAAATCCGCTCTGTGCGGGCTGTCAGAATATCAGGAAATAGACGGCGGTTGCAAAAAGCATACTGCTCAGCGTCCCGATAAGATAGTATTCCGCAAAGGTCTGCTCCTTAGACAGACGGTCGTATCTTGCCAGTGTCTTAGCCGTCAGCACAAGCCCGATGGCGAGATATTGAGCGAACAATAGGAAAATGAGTATAAAGAGCCTCTCGATGATGCCGATGTACGCTCCCGCCCCGCCGAGCCCCATGTCGTCTTTTCCGTTAAGCTGACTTTCAATCGGCCTGAAAAATTTGAATATTTTCCGCGTAACGATACTTGCCGGCTCAATGACCAGAAGTATAGAAACCGTCCATTTTACAAGGTCATCCTGTGCAACCCCAAGGATGCTGCAGAAGGTTAATGCAAAACCGGACGGTACAGCATTGATTCCGTTAAGAGCCAGAAGGTATGCCGCAGCTGCAAGAAAACCCAAATGGACAAGCTGGTCGATCACGAACATTTTCGCTTCCCGCATACTTTGCGGATTTCTGCTTTTTTCGGACTCCGTCTGTTTCGAAGCAAGCTTACTTTTTATAAAGTCAACGCCAAAATGGCTGAAGCCCAGAAGGACGGACGCGCAAAGAAACGGTAAACTGAAAAACGGGAGAATGACGAGAACGCAGGAAAGAAGATAGAGCGCGCCGTGGAGAATGAGGACTTTTATTTCCTTCATTTTGCGTTCGGCCATGCGGCTTGTCTGGAAGTAGAAGTCCCCCAGAATATGTCCCAGAAGAAACAGCAGTATAAGATTTTTAAACATTCAGCCCCGTTTCTCCTTTCTGTCCTCTATGTCCGCTCTGTGTGCTCAGTATGCTCTGTATACTCTGTGCGCTCTTCGTGCTCTTTATGCTCTGAATGCTCTTCGTGCTCTGAATGCTCTTCGTGCTCTTTATGCTCTGAATGCTCTTCGTGCTCTGTATGCTCTGCGTGCTCTGTATGCTCTGTGTGCTCTTCCCGCCCGGCTCCGGACCCGGGTGTTACAATTTCTGCAGTTTCAAGCCTGTTTTCAGCATGCAGGCCGGATTCCGCCGTGCCCTCAGAATTCCGCCTTTCCTGCCCAACGGCGGCAAGCGCCGCACAAACCGTGTCAAAGGCATGGGCGTAGGCATAGTAACTGGAGTTCCTGAGGCTCTGCTGAACGGCCGGCTGGGAAATGCCGAGGAGCGCCGCTGCCTCCGCCTGGTTCTTTGCCCGGCCCAGACGGAAAATGTCAATAATTTCGCGTCCACGCGTCGTCCAGCTTTTCTCCAGCAGACTCATCAGCGCAAGATTTTCATTCAGCAGAAGCTCCGCAATATCCGCGTTCCCTGCCGCGGAACTTTCTGCGCTCTGACGCGTCGTACTGCCGTATGCCGCATCCCAGGGCACATATCTTCCGGCCGCTGTAAAGCGCACACAGATATCGCCGGCATAGGTGCTGTTCTGAGTTTCCTTCCTGTGAATCCCGTCAATAGCCTCTCTCGCAAGATGAAAGGCCGGACCGTCGGCTTCTATAGGGCTTTCAGGCGAAAGCTCTGTCGAAATTGTACCGGCTCCGACTCCGAAGCGGAAACGGATCGGATACATTTCCGCCTTTACAGCCGAAATGATCTCAAATACCGACCTGCCGGCGCTGCCCTGAAGCACGCCCTGAAACTCATCCCCGAGAGAAATCGTAAATTTTGAGGCAATCTGCTTCTCAAAATCACGATTGACGCAGGTTAGGACATTTTTAAACTTCTTCTGTATTTCTTTCCGGTCAGAAATATCCCTGGAATTCCGGATATCACCCACAACAACAAAATAGAAAAAGGATTTATTTTGCATAATGGGACCCTCCATGAGGATATTATAAACTTTTCCAGAAGCAGTTTCAACGTTTATCAGCCATTTTACTTATATTTATAAATAATAAGCATTTAAGATTATATGTTGAAAATATAAGAAGTTAGATACATCCACTGCTTTTATGTAAGGGCAAAAGCCGGACTTCCGCCGCCGGCAGCAGTTAAGCACCGGACTTCCGGCGCCGGCAGCAGTTAATCAGCCGCGCTTAAAGGCTTTTTAGGAACGGCACGATCCCGACGGCCTCATTTGAGGAGGACAGGATCTCCCACTCCGGCAGCTTACGCATGAGTTCGCCTTTAAGTGAAGTGACTTTTCCCGGGATCGCAAGCCTGCGGCATTTAATCTTCGGGGCGACTTCGTTTTTGACAAATGAAGCGATGGAGTCTGCGGAAAGTTTGCCTGAGGCCCAGGCTGTCAGGACAGACTGGCCGGCCGCATCCGTAATACAGAGATTGCATGGAACCCTGGAACGCTCGATTTCACCCGAAACTATAAAATACGTCAGCGCAAAATCGACGGTCACTACGCAGATGGAATTCTCGTCGGCTCCGTTCAGCGGATAAATGCCAGGCTTTACGGTCATCGGCTTCTGAGGATCCGTGAAAAGGTTCTGGCGGAGACCGAAAAGCGGAAGCGCCGTTGCGTAATTCATTTTCCGAAAGGCAATGACGGAACCGTATTTTGAGGTAAAGAGAGCGCCGACCGCGGATTCAAGATAAGTATCGCCGCCCGCGAGTGCGCCTGCGTCCACAAAAGTCGGATAACCGAATGTGCGGTCTCCGTCCAAAAGAGCCGCTCGGCGGATAAGAACCGTCATCGCAAAAGCTTCGCGAAGCGAATGGGACGGGACGGAAATGATAAGATTTTTATATCCGGTTTTTTCGGTTTCTTCGATTGCAGAACGGATTTCATTAAGATTCCCGCCGGTCACCCCGAGTGTAAGATCATATTTTTTTGCTATTTCCGCCATGACGGCATAGTTTTCCCCGTCTGCGGCATTCAGAACCGGCTTCCCAGGTGCACAGATTTCCGCAGCCTCCTGAGCCGCAGCCGGATCCTTCGTGGTCAGGATAAGCACGCGTCCCGTCGCCGCAGCTTTTCTCACGAGAGACAGGTATCTGTCGCGCCGGCTGCTGACGGCAAGAATTGCGGGATCGGAAGAGTCGGCATTCTCTCCCTTCCGTAGCGAAAGTTCAGGAACATCGGTTTCACCTGCATTGCTGCCTTCTGCATTAATGCCGCGCAGGTTGTCTTCGCCTGCATCACGGACCTCGATCATTTCGACATACATGCGTTCGCCGATCCGCTCGTAATCGACAGCGGCGGCACTTTTGAGAATCCGGTCGACCTCAGCATCACTCATTTCCGTATCGATGGTAACGGCATAGCGGGTCTCATTTACAAAGGTTTTATCGTGGCGGAAAAGCACGGTCTCGCCTCCGAGCATAAGTTCCGCGTCCGGACTGCTGCATTTTACAGAGGCCATCGGAGGCGCCGAAGCACCGAGCAGCTTTTCGCGGGCCTCGTCGGTTAAATGAGGGCAGCCCGAAAGCTCGGCCTTTCCCTGGGCTGCTTTCATGGAAAATGCCATGCACGTCGGGCAGCCGCAGTCCCGGCAGTTCGTTTTCGGGGTCAATTTAAAAATCTGTATACCTGTAAGAGCCATAAAAATCTCCTCGCAAATAATTGCTGCATGCCTAAAACGATGATTGCTTCAATACGTCGCCTGCACGGCTTCCGGCTTTTTCTTATCCGTCCGCGCCGAGTTTCGTCTCCAGTGCAAATATCGCGGCGGCGGAAACGGGGTCACGTACGATGACGGCGTCGGAGCCGGCGGCAAGGACACCGACCGCGGACATGATTTCCATTTTCCTGCCGCGCTCCAGGCGATCTCCCCAGCCCGGCATATCTTCTTCTCCTGCCTGCGCCTCTTTCGTTCCCCATGAATCCGGACCGATCAGAGTAACGACCGGCATCTGAAGCATCTTATCGTCCTGTGATAGGGCAGCCGCCCGGATGCGTTCCATCGTTGAAACAAGATATTCAAAACCGTAGCCGCAGGCTGCATTTCCGGCGTTAATGACGATATGATCCTCCGGAATGCCGGCCTGGACCGCAAGCACATCAAGCTGCTTGGCCAGATTTATGTCAACCGATGACTCCGCGCCCAGAATAACTTCGGGTGCAGATTTCTTAAAGGCTTCCAGATTCTCTTCCTTTGCGGAAAGAAGCAGGATGCCGTACCCTGTAAGCGCACAGGCGCAGGCGGGCAGAAGTTCGGCGTCTTTTTCCGTATTGTCGCAGCCGGCTACCGCTATCGGTTTATTCTTAATCCTGCCGGCGGCATTTTCCACAAGCTTAAGAAGCTCCTCCGTGGATTTATTTTCATTGTTCGGGTCGCCTCCCGCAAGATGCAGGCAAATGAAATCCACATACTCCAGGGCGTCATAACCGGCGCATTTTTCAAGGAACTCCGGATCCGTATCAAGAACTTCAAGACCGACGATCCGGCGGTGCGGCTCTACTTTATCAAAGCTATAAAAAGGATACGTCGCTTCGCCCCCGAAAGAAAGCCGGTGACCTTCCGGTCCGAAAGTCACCTCGCGGATTGCCCCGCGAAACACTTGTTTTTTCAATTCTGGCATATGGCTGAACTCCTTGTCCGTCTTTTATTCCATGTTTTACAGATTTTTGCTTCCTCAAAAACTTAATTACGTGTATTTCCTGCCCGTTCTGCTTGTTTACACGTAACCGCCGCACCCGGCGGCACGGCTTTATTTACGATAAGCGATGCCGCAGCCTTCGCAGATATCGAGGATAGCTTCGGCTTTGTTGAGGGTGAAGAAATGCAGGCCGCCGATTCCGAGGGACATATATTCATAAACCTGCCGGATTGTATATTCTATCCCCGCTTTTCTGAAGTCTTCTTCCGAATCATTATAATGACGGGATATAAGTTCCGCAAGAGGCTGAGGGATGGAGCAGCCATTCAGCGACAGGCACATTTTTATGATGGAATTTTTATTGAGGACCGGCATGATCCCGACATCGACCGGAATCCGGACGCCCGCTTTCCGTATATTGTCCAGCCATCTTTTAAAATGTTCCGTATCAAAGCAGAGCTGTGTCATCAGGAAATCCGCTCCGGAGTCCTGCTTCATGCGAAGGTGTGCAATGTCTTCGGCAAATGTTTCCGACTCGATATGTTTTTCCGGTGCCCCGGCCATGGCAATGACGAACGAGTTTCCGTATTCCTGCCGAAGAAAACTGATCAGCTCGCTGGCATGTGAAAAGTCACCGCGCGTTCCTTCCCAGCCGGCCGGTATATCGCCTCTTAAGGCAAGAATATGGTTCACTCCGATGAGGAGGCACTTTTCCATCTGTTTCTTGATGTCCTCGCGCGTGCTGCCGATACAGGTAAAATGCGAAATCGGAACGGTTTTTCCGGAATCGCGGATTGCCTTGCAGATTTCCATATGCCTCCCGGCATTTGTCCCGTTGGCACCGTAAGTACAGCTGATAAAATCCGGCTGCAGAGTATATAGCCTGTTAAGAACGTTCATTAGGGGTTCGAGCGGTTTGTCCTGCTTCGGCGGGAAAACCTCAAATGAAACCGTCATTCTTTTTTTCATGATTTCAGGTATTGTCATTTCAGCCTCCTGTAAAGATATCGTAACATAACCTTACTTTCTAATTCATATCTTTATGCTATACTAACAAAATATATGGTTTATAACAAGTTAAAAACTGCTATAAAATCAGTTTCATTTCAAAGTAACTATAGAAAATTTGTGGAATCAAAAGGAATGCGAGGGTCGGATGGATCTGAATTTTACTTTAAACTCAGGAACCATGATGCCGAAGCTGGGGCTCGGCCTCTATAAAGCTGTTTCGGAAGGAGAAGTTGTACAGGCGATCAAGGATGCCTCTACTTTAGGCTACCGTCTTTTTGATACAGCTTCTGCTTATAAGAACGAAGAAGAGGTTGGACTCGGTTTAAAAGCCTGCGGCATTCCGCGCAGTGAGCTTTTCATTACCACCAAAATCTGGAATACGGCTCAGAGAATCGGAAATGTTGAGGGAGCCTTTGAAAGAAGTCTTGAGCGTCTCGGTCTTGATTATGTGGATCTTTACCTTATCCACTGGCCTGTTCCGGGCTGTTATCTTGATACGTGGCATGCCCTCGAGAAGATTTATAAGTCAGGGCGCGCACGCGCTATCGGCGTATCGAATTTTAATGAAATACAAATTCAGGACATTATCGATCATTCCGAAACTGTCCCTGCTGTCAACCAGATCGAGTATCATCCGCTTTTCAATCAGGACAGCATCCGTACCTACTGCCAGAACCTCGGCATTGCCGTTCAGGCTTATGCGCCGCTCGCACGCGGAGCTTACCTGGACAAAGACGTCCTGAAAAAGATTGCGCAGAAGTATAATCGTTCAACAGCTCAGATCGGCCTTCGCTGGATTCTTCAAAAGGGTATCGGCGTCATTCCGAAGTCCGTCCATCTCGACCGGATCCTGCAGAACAGCCAGATATTCGATTTTGAGCTGGATGATCTTGAAATGGCAACCATTGATTCGTTAAATGAAGGCTACCGCAGCGCCAGCATTCCGGAAGACATGCAGATCTGAGTTATGAATGGTACCAGGCTTTGGCGCCTGATTTCCAGCTCCCGGAAGGCATGCAGGTCTGAGAAATAAATGAAATCAGGCTTTAGCGCCTGATTTCCAGCTCCCGGAAGACATGCGGATCTGAGTAATAAATGAAATCAGGCTTTAGTGCCTGATTTCCAGCTTTCCGGCAGTTCATTTTCCTGAATGCGTATTTCAATTTTTTTGTCTCTCAGCATCAGGTCTTCTACCGCCGCCTTCGGATCCTTTCCGTCAAATAAAACCTTGTTTACTTCCCGGATAATCGGCATTTCGGCTTTGTATTTCTCCGAAAGGCGAAGAGCGGCTCTGGCGGAATATACACCTTCTACAACCTGTCCTACTTCGTCCATCGCTTCGTTCATACTCTTTCCCTGCCCGACCAGGATGCCGGCTCTTCTGTTGCGGCTGTGCATGGAAGCGCACGTCACGACGAGATCGCCGATTCCGGAAAGACCGTAAAGCGTATCGTCAAAAGCTCCCATTTTCAGGGCAAGACCGGTAATCTCATGAATTCCTCGCGTTATTAATGCGGCCTTGCAGTTATCGCCGAAGCCCATGCCGTCCGCCATGCCCGCCGCAAGGGCAATCACATTTTTAAGCGATCCGCCAAGTTCAACGCCCAGGACATCGGGACTTGCATAAACCCTGAATACCGGACTCATGAAAATGTTCTGGACATATTCAGCAAGCAGCCGCGCCTTTGATGCCGCAACTACGGAAGTCGGAAGTCCGCGCACCACTTCTTCCGCATGGCTCGGTCCCGACAGGACAGCGTAAACGGCATCCGGAAGAAGTTCTTCCAGGATATCCGTCTGCGTCATCAGGGTTCCGTCCTCAATGCCCTTCGTGACCGTGACAATCTTCTGCCCTTTCTTAAGGAATTCCTTCATTTCACATGCTGTCTCCCGCGTTCCCGGAGAAGCGACAGCCATGACGATGAGATCACGTCCCGTCATGGCTTCTTTAAGATCACAGGTAAAAGAAAGATTCTCAGGGAGAAGGACACCAGGAAGCTTATCCAGGCTGTGTGTTTCTTTCAGCATCCGGATGGTCTTTTCTTTATGCGACCAAAGGATGCAGTCATGTCCATTTTCGCTCAGGAGCCGCGCAAGTGCTGTTCCCCATGCGCCCGCTCCGATTACTGCCGTTCTGGCCATCTTTCCGCCTCTCTCGTTTCTTCCGTTTATAAATCAATTAAGCTCCGGCTAGCTGCTTTCTGCTTTTAGCTTTCTG
>DCDB01000099.1:10915-16102 GCA_002316215.1 Lachnospiraceae bacterium UBA1066
TTAGCTTTCTGCTTTTAGCTTTTAGCTTTCAGCTTTTAGCTTTTGGCCTTTTTACCGGTTTCGTTCTTCGAAGAAAATACGTAGGTCTTCCTCTCTTTGCCGGACAGAAGGCGCTTGATATTGGCGCGGTGCTGGAACCAGATGAGGGCCACCATAAGGAAAATGATAAAATAAAGTTCGATGAGAGCACCCTGTGTCATATGGAAAAATCCGAGCTGTCCGATGACGATGCTTCCGATAAAGACGGAAAGGGAACCCAGAAGGCTGCCGAGCGAAACATATTTCGTTCCAAACATGCAGGCTAAGAAAACGATCGTTCCGAGGATGGCAAGAGGCCAGGCGGCGGCTATGACAAGCCCGCCGAAGCAGGCAACGCCTTTTCCTCCGCGGAACTGCATGTAAACGGGGAAGCAGTGCCCGACAATCGTTCCGGCGCCCGCATAAATGTCGAGGAGCGGAAGAATCGCCGCGAATTCATTTCCGAAAATGATATTGACACAGACAATGGCAAAGACGCATTTCAGGATATCGCCGACAAGCACAATGAAGCCCGCCTTCTTTCCGAAATTGCGCAGCGCATTGGTCGTTCCGGAATTTCCTGAGCCGAGCGTACGGATGTCGACGCCGCGCGCCTTCCCGACAAAATAAGCCGTCTGGAAAAGCCCGAAAGCATAGCCGATCAGTATTGACAGAAGCCTCGCAGATATAACACTCATGATTTCCACCCTCTTTCTTTAGGCTGCAGCGGACATTCCGATTCTTCCGATGCGCCGTATGATTCCTGCTGCCTTCTTCAGGCTTGCAAATTGCTTCCTGTCATTTAAGGCTGCAGTTTTTCGAAGCTTACAGCTCCGCTGTTTCCTTCTCAGAGCGCTCCCGCACGATAAAATGAATGGCGGTTCCCCGGAAATCGAAGGATTCCCGGATCTTATTTTCAATATAACGCGTATAAGAAAAATGCATCAGCTTCTTGTCATTTACGAAAATGATGAAGGTCGGCGGGCCGACGGCCACCTGCGTAATATAGAACAGCTTCAGACGCCTTCCCTTATCCGTCGGCGGAGAATTGAGAGCGACCGCCTCGGAAAGAATCTGGTTGAGGACTCCTGTCGGAATTCTGCGGTTCTGGTTCGTAAGAACCATATCAATCGCATCGAAAAGCTTCGGCAGGCGCTGCCCTGTTTCGGCGGAAATGAAAAGGATCTCGGCGTAAGGCAGATAGGAAAGTATGTTCCGTATTTTTTCCGTATATTCTTTCGTGGTATCCGTATCCTTATTGACGGCATCCCATTTGTTGACGGCAATGATGATGCCCTTTCCTCTTTCGTGCGCGATACCGGCAATTTTCGCATCCTGTTCGGCGATACCTTCAACGGCATCGATGACCACGATGACGATGTCGGCGCGCTCTACGGCGGTCACGGTCCGGATGATACTATAACGCTCGATATCTTCCTTGATTTTGTTCTTACGGCGGAGTCCCGCCGTATCGATGAAAATGTAATCGCGGCCGTTCATCTTTACCGGCGTGTCAATAGCATCGCGGGTCGTCCCGGCGATATCGGAAACAATCAGCCGGCTTTCGCCGAGAAGCTTATTGATAATGCTGGATTTTCCGACATTCGGGCGGCCCACGATGGCAACCTTCGGAATCTCATTATCCTCTTCTTCCGCCTCGCTCACTTCAAAATACTTCGTCACCTCATCGAGAAGATCGCCGATCCCCTGGCGGTTGGCACTTGAAACGGGCATGGGATCGCCAATGCCCAGCTGGTAAAACTCATAGATTTCGGCCTGCTGCTTTTTGAAATCATCGACCTTGTTGACTGCCAGGACGACCGGCTTTTTTGACCGCCGCAGCATGTCTGCGACACGGGCATCCGCGTCGACAAGGCCCTGCTTCACATCGACCATGAAAATGATGACATCCGCCGTATCGATGGCAATCTGCGCCTGCTCGCGCATCTGACGCAAGAGGACATCATTCGATTCGGGCTCGATTCCGCCGGTATCAATCAGCGTAAAATCATAGCCCGTCCAGTTTACCTCCGCATAAATGCGGTCGCGCGTGACGCCCGGCGTATCCTTTACAATAGAAATATTTTCTCCCGCGAGCGCATTGAACAGGGTGGATTTTCCAACGTTCGGACGCCCGACGATTGCGACAATCGGTTTACTCATGTATTTAAAATCTCCTCCGTATTTTCCTGAAGCAGCCTCCTGCTTCTTCATGGTTCCGCCAGCGGCCTTCACTTAGCGGCATCTTCGTAGGTCTGACGCTGTCCCTGCTTCTTGTGTTCCATCCCGAGCAGGGAACGGATAAACTCTCCGCCGCCCTCCCAGACGATGCCGACCGGCATACCAAGTTCCCGCGCAACGTCGTCCGTCGTCACATCATCCAGAAAGACCTTTTCGCCGCTCCTCAGCATATTGACAGGAACCAGCAGTTCTTCGCCGGGATCCTTTCCGGACGCCTGCAGCTCTTTCATTTGTGAAATGAGGTCCCGCCCGGTGACAAGTCCCGTGACGGTAATCTTCTTTCCGAAAAAATCATTGCGGATCGGGCAGACGTTTACGGTAAGACCCGGATACTTCTCTTCGGCAAGGTCCGCATATTTCCGTATGTACGGAGCCGAAAGAAGTCCGCAGACCGCTGTAACGGTGCGCGGTAGCGTCTTCACCCGGCGCTTTGTCTTAAGTTCATTTTCCACTTCCGAACGCATAAGCGTCAGCATGCCGACGCCATTTTCAAGCTGCGGATAACCGTCGTAGGCTTCTTCCTTCGGAAGCGGCCGTCCCGCCAGAATATACCACTCATCGGAGGCATGCACAAAATGCGGAAATGCCGGATCCGGCGCATCTTCCGCGAGGCGCTTCTGCCAGCCCTCCACCTGATCGATAAGATAAGCGGCGTCCTTCTTCGTAAACGGTTCAAGCTTCTCAAGGCCTCTGCGGAAACGTGTAAGGCCGACCGGAACGATGGAAAGCGACTGCATCGCGGGGCGGTACCCGGCAAGATCCCCGATTGTACGGTCAAGTTCTTCCCGGTCATTGATGCCCCGGCACAGGACAATCTGTCCGTTCATCGTAACTCCTGCTTCCTTAAGGCGCTTCATTTTCGGAAAAATATCACCGGCAAAACGGTTGCCGAGCATCTGAACGCGAAGAGCGGGATTTGTCGTATGCACCGAAATATTGATCGGCTCCATATGGAAACGGATAATCCGGTCGATATCCGAATCCGACATATTCGTCAGCGTCACATAATTCCCCTGAAGGAACGACAGGCGCGAATCGTCGTCTTTAAAATAAAGCGTGTCCCGCATTCCCTTCGGCATCTGGTCGATAAAGCAGAAAATGCATTTATTGCAGCAGCGTTTATAATCGTCCATAAGAGAGCTCTCGAACTCGACTCCGAAGTCTTCTTCCGGGTCCTTGTCGATCTCAAGAACTGTCTCATTTCCGTCTTCCTCACGGATCAGCACGTCAACGTGCGCATCATCCATAAAATAGCGGTAGTCAAAAACGTCACGCACCTCATTTCCATTGACGGAAACAAGACTCATGCCCGGCTCAACGCCCATTTCCTCCGCAATCCCGCCCGGAAGAACTTTCTTTATTCTGTGTCCTTCAAACTCCATATCGTTTAATCACCTGTTCTTGTCTGTATGATGCAAGCGTTAAAAGCCAAAAGTTTCCTGCCTGCAAAAAAACTTTTTAATCCGGGACGTGCAAAAGTGTCACGGGATTCTTTTTGCGCCTACAATATAATATAACAATTTCCTCACATTTTGTAAACTTTCTTTATTTTGACGAAATATGCAGTGTTTCTTTGGGCGCTCTCCATATTGAACTTAAATTTTTATTATGCTATGATGCAGGTGTCCGATGTCAGAATGTTTCCCGTTATCCTAAGAAACAGCATCGAAAGCATAAAACCAGATTCTTCGGAGGAAAAAATGACAAGCACAGAGCTACAGGGAATGCCGATGCCGGTTGCACCTCTCAAAATCGCCTATCTCGAAGGATGCCTCGAAATGGCCAAACAGGTCAATTCCGCTATCGTCAAAACAAGAAAGACCCTGGCGGGCACACGTAAGGAAGCTTCCTCTATTCACGGCTACGTCGAGCCGACTTATCTTCTCGATTCCTACTGTTCACGTTACGGAACGGGCGAAGGTAAAGCCAAGTTAAACGAATCCGTCCGGGGTTCCGATCTTTTCATCCTGGCAGATGTCACCAATTACAGTATTACCTATAAGGTCTGCGGCCGCATCAACCACATGTCGCCGGACAACTGTTTCCAGGATATCAAAAGAATTATTTCCGCAGCAAACGGAAAAGCGCACAGGATCAGCGTCATTATGCCGTTCATTTACGAAGGACGTCAGCATAAAAGGTCCGGGCGCGAATCGCTCGACTGCGCCATGGGTCTTAAGGAGCTGTCGGACTACGGCGTTTCAAATATCATCACCTTTGATGCACACGATCCGCGCGTTATGAATGCTATTCCTCTTCGCGGCTTCGATAATTTCATGCCGACTTATCAATTTCTCCGCGCATTGACAAAATGCGCGCCGGATCTCAATTTCGACAGCAAGCATTTCATGGTGATCAGCCCGGACGAGGGCGCAATGCCCCGGGCAGTCTATTTTTCAAACATTCTCGGCGCCGATATGGGCATGTTCTATAAAAGGCGTGACTATTCCCATATTGTCGACGGCAAGAATCCTATTGTCGCGCACGAATTCCTGGGCGATTCCGTCAAAGGCAAAGACTGCGTCATCATTGACGATATGATTTCCTCAGGGGGATCGATGCTTGACGTCTGCAGCCAGATGAAAGAACGCGGTGCCAACCGTGTCTTCATCTGCACAACCTTCGGCCTCTTTACGGACGGCTTTGCGAAATTCGACGAATACTATGAAAAGGGCTTCTTCACGAAACTGATCACGACGAATCTTTGCTACCGCCCGCCGGAACTTCTGCAAAAGCCGTATTATGAAACTGCAAATATGTATAAGTATCTTGCCAGTATTATCGACACGCTAAATCACGACATGTCGGTCGAACAGGTCAAGAGCACGACGCACAAGATCACGAAGATGCTGGAAAAGCACAAACGCGAACCCATCGAAATCACGACATAAAGAAAGAGAAAGCGGGAACTGTTCCATTTTTTGGAAC
>DCDB01000359.1:0-1760 GCA_002316215.1 Lachnospiraceae bacterium UBA1066
GTCGCCTGCCGCTGGGCATCGTTAAAATAAGCCGGCACTGTAATGACCGCATCGTTTACGCTCTCTCCGAGATAATCCTCAGCGTCTTTCTTTAATTTCATCAGGATAAAAGCCGACATCTCCTGCGGTGTATAAGATTTCCCGTCGATATTCCTTCTCCAGTCCGTGCCCATTTCCCGCTTTATGGAGATGATTGTACGATCCGGATTAACCGCTGCCTGACGCTTGGCAATATCCCCGATCAGGCGTTTACCGTCCTTTGTAAAAGCAATAACAGACGGCGTCGTGCGTCCGCCTTCTTTATTAGCTATGACAGATGCATGGTCGCCTTCAACAACAGCCACGCAGCTGTTCGTCGTTCCCAGATCAATTCCTATCGTTCTTGACATCCCTAAACCTCCGCTGCCTGTTAATCCCACTCAGAATATTCTTTGCTTCCATTCCGGACAAGCTTTTCTTCTGCCCCGGACTATTTTTGCCGTAAGTGTCAAAATCACCCGGAAGAAAAGCAGCCAGGCAACTGTTTTGACATTTGCTTCATCATAAAGTAAAATTGTGACGATTTCATGTTCATACGGTCGGCATTTTCTGCATCTCATAAGATACGATCAGGTCGACAACACGGTCATAAGAAAGCACGCCTTCATCCTGTCCTTCTCCTTTGAGATAAGAATCATTGAAATTCTGCGCTGCCTCCTGAACGGTTCCTTTGTAAGAGTTCCAAAATTCCGTATTATAGTTAAGATCCGCATTAATGTCCGTCTTCATCTGAGAGGCGATTCCTTCCCAGGCTGTGCGATCCCTTTTTAAAAGCTCATTTCCGCAGTAAATCCAGCCGGTCAACACTCCGCTGTAGCGGATATCGGAATCAGAAGATTCCATACAGTTCAGATAAGCAATGAAATTTGCTTCATTCTCCGGAAGCACGCCTTTCAAATGGGAGAGTTCATGGCTCATCGTAAATGCAATATTATACTCCGGCATATCCCTGTTATAATTCGCTTCAATCGTATAAGCAGAATAAATTCCGGCCATACCCGTCCTTGACATGGCAAATGAAGCCATAAGCCCCTTCGCTTCCGGGTACCAGCCGCTAAGCTCCGGATAGGTTTTTCCGAGATTCATCATCGCTTTCCGGACACGCTCTCCTACCCCTGCGAAATCCTTCATGATTCCGTTCGGATCACGTTCCACACTGCCGGCGCTCTTGTTTGCTTCCTTCATAAGATAGGTACAGACCTGCTCGAGTTCCGCCGTCGAATAGCTGCCTGTGCCGTATCCGTAGCGTTCTGCAAATGTCGTCCGGTAAAAATAAACATCTTCATTTGCCTCGAACAGAAAGAACACAATGGCCGCTAAAAGCAGGATTGTAAACAGACCGTCCAAAAAATGTTTTTTCACACCCGGCTTTTTCCCGGCCGCTTTAACAAGCAGACATACTATTCTGAAAATGAAAAGAGCCGCCAAAAAATAAATCAGCATTTCCGCAAGAGAAAAGGGGAATAAACCGGAAAGCCTTCCGAGTGTATTCACCCAGAAGGCATTCATGGTTACGGCATAATAATCTGAGAAACCGTCAAGCAGCCGTGCGCACAGGCGCAGAACCAGGCCCGCAGCGCAAACAGCCGCTGCAGCAGCTAATTTCTTCAAGACTTCCCGCGGCGGGGTTTCACCTCCTCATCGGATCCGGACTTTTCATCGTAATCATAATCCAGGTTCTCATCATCGTCCTCTGCTTCTTCGCCGTCTATCTTTTCTTT